>NZ_JBMQUD010000130.1:0-69000 GCF_057359045.1 Adhaeribacter sp. | reverse complement strand
TTAAGCCCGGTGCCGCCCGCTTTTAAGCTAATTAAAAACACCCGTACGCTGTTGTTTTCCTGAAAGGAGTTTACCACGGCGGCGCGGTCTTTGGTCTGGCCGGTAAGCAGGGCAAAAGAAATATTCCGGGCGGTTAGTTCTTTTTTTATCAGCTCCAGCATGGTTACAAACTGCGAGAACACCAGTATTTTGTGGTGGGGCGCTTTGCTCTGGATTTGCTCCAGCAAGGTTTCTATTTTGGCCGAGGTATCCAGGCGGTAATCGCCGCCCGTGAGCAAGGCCGGGGAGTTGCAAATCTGGCGCAGTTGGGTAAGGCCGGTGAGCACGTGCATGCTGTTTTTGAGTATTTCGCCGTCGCCCTGCGCCGAAATAAAATCGCGGATTTCCCGCTCGGCGGCTTCGTATACGCGGCGCTGCTCTGCCCCCATTTCGCAGTAAATAATCATTTCGGTTTTGTCGGGCAACTCCTGGGCTACCTGCTCTTTCGTGCGCCGCAAAATAAAAGGGCTTACCTTTTGCTGCAGTTCGGCGGCCCGGCGGCCGTCTTTAAACTTATCGATGGGCGTGGAATAATGGTCGCGGAAATAGCGCTTGTTGCCCAGCAAACCGGGGCAGGCAAACGACAACTGGCCGTACAAATCGAAGGTGTTGTTCTCGATGGGCGTGCCCGTGAGCACCAGTTTATTCCGCGATTGCAGCAAGCGCACCGCCCGGTACCGTGCTGTTTCCGGGTTTTTAATGTTCTGCGATTCGTCGAGGATAATGTAGTTAAATGGATATTCCTTCAGCACCCGGATATCCGAGAGCAGCGTGCCGTAAGAGGTCAGCACAATTTCGTACTGGTTGAGGTCGGCAATGTTTTTTATTCGGGTGGCGCCGTAAAGCGTTAATATTTTCAGCGAAGGCGCAAAACGGGTTACTTCGGCCTGCCAGTTAAACAGCAAAGAAGTGGGCACCACTACCAGGTTGGTATTTTGTTTTACCCGCCCGCGCTGCGCCAATAAAAAGGCCAATATTTGAATGGTTTTGCCCAAACCCATGTCGTCGGCGAGGCAGCCGCCAAAGTTAAACTCATCGAGGAACGTGAGCCAGTTGAGGCCTTGTTTCTGGTAACCGCGCAAGGTGGCGTGCAGGCCGGCGGGTACTGCGGCTTCGGGTAAGGCTTTAAAGTTTGCCAGCTTTTGCCGGTACTGTATGAGCTCGGTTTGTACTTCCTCCGCTAGTACTTCGGTTTCGTAAAGCTCCGTTATAACCGAATAATTTATTTTGGGCGTCCGGATTTTTTCACCGGCCACTTCGCCCACGGCCAAATAACGGGCAAATTTTTCCAGCCACTCCTGTGGCACCAAACCCTGGGTGCCGTCGCCGAGCTGCACAAACTTGCTTTTGTTCCGGATGGCCTGGTGCAGGTATTTGAGCGAAGCTTGCTGCTGCCCAAACTTTACCTTAACCGTGGTATCGAACCAGTTAATGCCGCTGGTAACCTGGATGCTGATTTTGGCTTTGTGCGGGTTGAGGCGATTATTTTTCAAATCTTTAAAGCCCAGCACGGTAATATTGGCTTGCTGCCAGGCTTCAAAGGCATCCAGAAACCAGCCTTCTTCCAGGAAGCGGTCGCGGTGCAGGTAAAAGCAATCTTGGTGCAATTGCTCGTAAAAATACGGGTGCTGCTTTAAAATATCGGCCACCAGGTTGTGTTCGGCTTCCTCGTCGCGGGCCAACGTAAAAGCCTGGCCCCGGGCATCGGTGCCGTAAATTTGCTTTTGCGTGAGCACCGGTATTTCTAGCGGGCCGTACTTCATAACGGGCGTCAGCAAAATAAAATCCTCCGACTCTGATAAATAAATAATTCCTTCCCGGGTTTCGGCCAGGCCAAAATCGGCTATTTGTTTGGGCGTAGCCGGTTTAAGGTAAGCGTAATTTACCTTTATTTTACTTTCGAGGCTGGCCAGCACGGTTTCCCGGAACTCCGTAAACTTCGATTCGTGGATTAATATTTTGTGGTTGTGCTTTTTGAAAAACCGGATAATCCGCAGCAAATCGGGGTTATCAATAAGGTACAGGTTTTTTTTAACCTGGATAAAATATTCGTGCTGCACCGCCAGGTGTTGCAAATCGTAGGGCTGGTCCAGGAGGGTAATGGTGCCGGTAATCTCGTAAAAGTTGTCTTTCACCACCACGTCCAGCACCAAATTAACCGGTAAACTTTGTACCGCTACCGGCACCAGCGAACTGGCCGTAATATTGCCCGAAGCCCGGTTATCTTTAGGGTTGTGCTGGTAAAACTTAAAACCCAGCGGGTTCCTAACCAGCGCCTTTAAAGCCGCCAAATCCGCCTCGCCCGGTTCGGCCTCGTAGCTCCGCTGAAACTTAGCAATGGCTGTGAAAAATTTAAGTTCCTCGGGATTTTCGGTAAGCCAAATCAGGTCGGCGGGGTTTATCTGCTGTAAAGGATTTTTTAATTTACCACTGGCCGTGACCGCCGCCTGGTACAGTTCCAGGTACAAATGCTTGTAATATTTATGCTCCGCGATAACCACAAGGTAGGCTTTGTCGGGGGTAGTGGCCACGGCGCGTGGCGGCACCGGTGGTTTGGGTTGGGGCAGTAACTGTTCCTGCAAAATAGCTTGAGTGGCGGGGTTTACCGGCAGCAATTCTTTTAACCGCGGCTTTACCGTAATATTTTTATTCGCGTATTCCAGGTCGAAATATTTATCCAGGTTTTCTTCGGTGGCCAGGCCGTAATCCTGGGCCACGGGTAATATTTTATTCCGGCGCAGTTCCGCATCAAAAAACACCCGGAATTCGGGCCGGGTTAGCAGGGCTTGCAATACCTGCGCCTGGTGTTCGCATAAGTGCGTTTTGGGCCGGGTACAGCCACAGGAAAACCACAAACCCGCCGGAAACTGCACCACTTTTACTTCCGGCCGCTGCCCGCCGCCCGCCAGGGTAAACAAGCCCTGGTTTATTTCTAAGTGGCCCGGCTGCACTTCGTACGACGAACCCATATAGGAAACGGCCTCAGCGGCGGTATGCTGCAAGATAAAGTTATAATTTACCTCCGCTAACGAGCTTACCGCCAGCAGGAAATCGGTGGCATGGGCATTGGTGCTGGTGGTATTTCGGGTTATGGGCTCTCTTTCGGGCATTGTTCCTGGTTTCTTAGCCGAAGTTAATCAGAAAGTTTGGGGTTTGCCACCTCATCCTCCAATGCCTTCTCCTCCGGGCAAAGGAGAGCCTGTGCGGTTTTAAATTAATTTGCAGATTTTAAGAAAAGGAGAATGATTTAAATAAAAATTAATCAGAAAGGTAATTTATACAACCAGGAAATTAAGCGTCGGGCGAGATATGGCGCGGGCGTCCCGCCCGTGTCTTCTTTTTCCGGCCTCTGGCCGCTAAATATTTCGTTGTTTTGTTGATAGCGGCCAGAGGCCGGCGGGAATCATCACCAGCGGGACGCTGGCGATATGGTTATATTTTGGTATTGGCTTATTAAGCGAGAACCGTAGTTACTGTTTGCTCTTGTAGCCCGAATATTAATTTCCTCTGTTAACCCTCTTTCACCATTTCAATATGGTCGATGCCGTCTTCGTCGTAAATGGGGCCGGCGGCTTCGAAACCAAATAACTCGTAAAACCCGATGGCGTAGAGCTGTGCGCCAATCCTAATCGGGCCTTTACCGAACAAAGCATAGGTTTGCCTTAGGGCGTGCTGCATTAATGTTTTACCGGTGCCGGTGCCTCTTACCGTAGAACTCGTAACGATGCGGCCGATGGACATTTCTTTAAACGTAACACCAGCAGGCACCAACCGGGCGTAGGCCACCAATTCTTTTTCGCGGTACAGCAGCAGGTGGTGGCAGGCCTGGTCTTTGTTGTCGGCATCCTGGAAAACACAGTTTTGTTCTACCACAAATATTTCGTTGCGCAAGCGCATAATGGCGTATAATTCAAAAGGGGTAAGCTGGTCGAAGAGTTTGGCAATAACGGTCAACTTCATAAATAGGCAATATTTAGAATTAGCTGTTTGGTTGTACGCCAGTAAGCTTTTGCCGGGCAAAGGTAAAACCAATTCGCTTAACTTATTTACCGGTCAGCCTTAATCCTTTTGCTGATGCAAATACTTTTTATCGGTAAATTTCTTAGCGCGCCGCCCCCTTAACCGCCGCCAGCGGTATAAAATAAATATGGCTATACCCAAAGTGGTGGTTACCTTTGTATAGACTAAACGGGTTTGGTATTATACCTGAAAAGCAATGAAAGTACTGGGGGTAGCGTTATCACCGCCGGTTCATTTATTCGGTTAGGCTATTGTTTTTCCGGTGAAAATACCCGGTCAGGACCGCGTTACCGGGGGTTCTAAATACGAAACAGGTTCTCTTCAGAATAACCGTTATGCAATAGCGGGTATTTGTAATTGCAACCCATTAGAATACGTAAAAGATAAAATCATCTTATACCAAACATTCAACAACCATCTAAATACCAATATTTTAACAACTTAACTTATAACTTAGTACTTAAAACTGACCTCTTACTTAGATGAAATTAATCGGGAATATTCTGCGGATAAAAAGCCAGCGGGAAAACCAAAACCAGGACATAGAAATACACGTGGACAAGGTAACATATATTACCCAGAAAAAAGATGGCCGGTATTACCAGCCTTTTGAGTGGATAGATACCCTGGATACGCCGCTAATGATTACCGGCAATTTGCTGGCCCGCGTAGACAATAAACATGCCCCGGAAGGCGAACACGAATTTAAAGTGTACGACCAGGTAGGCGACACCTATACGCTCAACCCCAATAAAAGCCTGCTATTAACCATTGAATACGATTTTGATGTTCGCGAAACCATTTTAACCGAAGTAGATTATACGGTAACCGTTTCGAACGAAGAATTTAAGCAACTTAAAAGCAACCGACCGGCCGCTCCCGAAGCTTTGCCGGGCAAAAACCGCAAACGCAAGTAATATTTCTAAGCCTTATGCTTTTAAGCAATCAGTTTTAAGTTATTAGCACAAAGCTCTTATAATATTAACCCTTAACTATTTATATAAATAAATAAGCTAAGACAGTCTTGTTCCGTTACTTAAATCAATTTAGAAATTGTATTTAAAAGTTTATCCATTAATCCGGTTTAAACTTTCCGAATTAATACAGTAGCGCAAACCGCTGGGTTCCGGCCCATCGGGAAACACGTGGCCCAGGTGCCCATCGCATACGTTGCACTGTACTTCTATGCGGTGCATGTAATGGCTATTGTCGAACAGGTATTTTAGGGCGTTTTTGGTTAGGGGCTGGGTAAAGCTGGGCCAACCCGAAATGGCGTGGTATTTTTCGGTGGCATTAAACAAATGGTTGCCGCAGCCAGCACAAACATACACACCCGGCTCGTAAGAACGGCAATAAAGGTTCCGGTACGGCGATTCGGTATTTTTCTCGCGCAGAATACGAAATTGGGCTGGTGTGAGCTGCTGTTGCCATTCGGCTGGTGTTTTTTCTACCCGGTAACTGGGTTCGGGGTTGCTGTATTTGGCATATTTTAGTACATCAATCCAGCGGAGCATATATATTGGGGGTTACAACCTGTTTTGTTTTAAACGCGGCCTAGCGCAGCAAAAGTTCATACCCGCCTGGTACCAAAAGCACCAGGCACTTTTCACGACCAACGGCTTTTGTTTGCCGGTACTATCAGAAAAACAAGCACTTAAGCTGGCATATTTTTTCGTAACTTGCACCCCTGTTACCCTTATTTTTTATTAATTATTTACATTTTACATGAGTTATAAATTATTAGCCGCCAGCGCCAAACCAAAATACCTGGTTATGCTGGCCATGATGGGATGTGTGGCCAAACAACCAAGTACCAACAACGCTACTGTAGCTACCCCGGTAGAGCAAAAACAAGAAACGCTTAACCCACTTTTAACCGCCTGGTCGGGGCCTTACGGCGGTGTGCCGGCCTTTGATAAAATGAATCTGGCTGATTTGCAACCAGCCATGGAAAAAGGTATGGCCCTGCAGTTGGCCGAAATTGAAGCAATTGTAAACAATCTGCAAGCACCTACTTTCGAGAATACCATTGTGGCCCTGGAAAAAGCCGGAGAAGAAATGGGGCAGGCTTCGGTGTATTACAGCATCTGGAGCAGTAATTTATCGTCGCCGGAGTTCCGGAAAATACAGGGCGAACTGGCACCGCAACTGGCCGGGTTCCGGACCAGAATATCCCAAAACGAAAAGCTTTTTCAACGCATTAAAGCCGTATACGAGCAAGCCCAGAAAACGCCTTTACCCGCTGATCAGCAACGGTTGGTGCAGTTAATTTACGAAGACTTCGTCCTGGAAGGAGCTGGTTTAGATGCTTCGGCTAAAGCCCGCTACGCCGCCATCAACAAAGAACTCTCGGTATTACAAACGGCTTTTGCGAACAATGTACTCGCCGACGAAGAGAAATACGTTACCTTCCTGACCAAAGAGCAATTGGGTGGCCTGCCGCAATCTTTTGTAAAAGCGGCCGCCAAAGCCGCCGCCGACCACGGCCAACCCGCTAAATACGCTGTTACCAATACCCGCTCCTCGATGGATCAGTTTTTGACTTATTCTTCGGAAAGAGCATTGCGCGAAAAAGTCTGGAACACCTATTATGCCCGCGGCGACAACGGCGATGCCCACGACAACAACCAAAATATTGTAAATATATTAAAGCTGCGCCACGAGCGGGCCAAGCTTTTGGGCTATAACAACTACGCCGAGTGGCGCCTGCAAAACCGGATGGCCAAAAACCCGGAACGCGCCATGAACCTGATGAACGCCGTTTGGCCGGCGGCCCTGGCCCGCGTAAAAGAAGAAGTAGCCGATATGCAAAAAATTGCAAATCAGGAAAAAACCAAAATAACCATTGCGCCCTGGGACTACCGCTACTACGCCGAAAAAGTGCGTAAACAAAAATACGACCTGGACTCCGACGAAGTAAAGCAATATTTAGAATTAGGCAACTTGACCCAGGCTATATTTTTTACGGCCGGCGAGTTATTTAACTTTAATTTTAAACCCGTACCAGCCGGCACCGTGCCCGTGTACCACCCCGATGTAAAAGTTTGGGAAGTAACCGATAAAACTACCGGTAAACACATTGGTTTGTGGTACCTCGATCCGTTTGCGCGGCCCGGTAAGCGGTCGGGGGCCTGGGCTTCGCCGTATCGTAGCCACACCACTTTTGATGGCCTTAAAACCGTGCTGGCTTCTAATAATTCTAACTTTGTTAAGCCGGCGCCCGGCGAGCCCGTGCTCGTATCCTGGGATGATGCTAATACTTTTTTCCATGAATTTGGCCACGCCCTGCACTTTTTATCGTCGAACGTAAAATACCCCACTCTCAACGGCGGTGTACGCGATTACACCGAGTTTCAGTCGCAGTTACTGGAGCACTGGTTATCTACGGATAAAGTAATAAACCAATTTTTAAAGCACCACCAAACCGGCAAACCCATGCCGGCTGCGCTGGTAGCTAAAATTAAAAAAGCGGCAACTTTTAACCAGGGCTTCGAAACCACCGAATTTCTGGCTTCGGCTTTAATGGATATGAAATACCATACCACCGACCCTGCTGGTTTAGACCCGGATAAATTTGAAAGGGAAACCCTGACAGCTTTAAAAATGCCGAAAGAAATTGTAATGCGTCACCGTTCGCCGCACTTTGGGCACATATTTTCGAGCGAGGGTTATGCGACCGGTTATTACGGCTACTTGTGGGCCGATGTGCTAACCGCAGATGCGGCCGAGGCCTTTGCCGAAGCGCCGGGTGGGTTCTACGACAAAGAAGTAGCCGCCCGCCTGGTTAAATATTTATTTGCGCCCCGCAACGCCGTAGATCCGGCCGAAGCTTACCGGCAATTCCGGGGCCGGGACGCTACTATTGATGCTTTAATGCGCGACCGTGGCTTTCCGGTACCGGGTACTAAAACAAAAAATTAAAATCGTTTGCGGGTAACCTAATTTTTACAAAACCTAAAAGCCTTTAAGCCAATTGCTATAATTGGTTTAAAGGCTTTTAGGCGAATTAGAGAAACAGGTAAAATAGCAATTGGACACCCGAAATCAATCCGGTACCCGGTTGCTATTTTAAGCAGGTCATATTAAGTATTGCGCCACAACAAACATAAGGGCAAACCAGGTAGTTACCGCAGCACCAATACCAATTTCTGAAGTTTGTAGAGTTCTTTTCATGATTGTAGAATTTAATGGTGGAAAAATGATTGTATAATTGTTTGTTTGTATTGTTATTTATTTGCGCGTTCAGGTAAATATTATCCGTATGTTTATTTACCCACTTTAATAATCTGGTGAACAAATAAAACGCTTAACTTTATCTATAAACTATTAATTGTTAATAAGTTAAATAAAATACAACCTTTTTACTTGCTTGTATCTAAACCCAGCGGTTGACCTGGAAACCACTGTACAAGTAGCGTTATTTTACCTGAGCGGCTTATCTTATGTCTTTACAGTATACAGCATCATGCGTGAAGTATACCGGCATATTATTTAAATATCTTTAGAAAACAGCTTTTAGGTTTAGTATTCTTTTCTTTTATCTACCTGTACTTATTTCCAGCGAGACTTTTATTATTTATCGACTGGTTTATATAACTATATTAACTAAACCACCCTTATTGTAGTATTCTTATACGTAGTATATTTTAAATAGGATCGAAATTTAAGAAGTTTTTTACATAAAACTATTAGAACCACCTAAATAACCCGAGTTCTTAAATATATCTCATTTATTAAATATAAACAATATTATTTTGGCTTTATTTAAGTTTAGGCATAAATCTTTTGCAAGAATCAACTTTGGTAATAAGTAAAAGCTAATTTTCTGGTGCTGGCCCAGGTATTTTGCAGTACTTGAGCAGGTGGTACTTACACTTTGGGAAAAAACTGTTATCTTTGTGAAAATATTTTACAACCCCGGGGGCCAGTTAAGGGTAATTATAAAAAGAAGGCGCCCTGGCTGTCCGTAATAACACCACGGCTACTCAAAGGTAAAATTTATTTCCTTTGGCCTGCCTAACCATATTACACGAACCACTGGAACCCGTTACTTTTCTGGTTAAAGTATAACTTCTTTATCCGGAGATGTAGCAAAGAAAACGGGTTTGTAAACCTGCCAGATAAAAGTAGAACAAGACCAAAAAATCAGGTTACTTTTAATTTTCCAGGATGCTAAATGGGTTATAACCTTTAATTTAGTAATTTACCTTGTACCATTTTTTTTAAAGCTGTAGTCCAGTTTTACTTACCATTTTAAACCAATAATCATATATATGGCCAGATCACAAGAAACATTTAACAAAAAAGAAAACGAAAAGAAAAAACTGCAAAAACGAAAAGAGAAAGAAGAAAAAAGAGAGGAGCGCAAAGCCCAGGGCAATAAAGGCAAGAGCTTAAATGAAATGCTGGTTTACGTAGACGAAAACGGCAATTTTTCTGCTACTCCTCCTGACCCTAAACAAAAGAAAGTAATTGCCCAGGAAGATATCCGGATTGGGGTAGCCAAACAGGAACATATTATACCGGATGTTATCCGGACAGGTATAGTGGCGTTCTTTAACGACTCTAAAGGCTACGGCTTTATAAAAGACCAAGAAACCCAGGAAAGCATTTTTGTGCACCAGAACAGCTTAACCGAGCCCATTAAAGAAAACAATAAAGTTACTTTCGAGATTGAAAATACGCCTAAAGGCCCCAGTGCTATAAACGTAAAAAAAGCTGTATAACCCCAAATACCGGCTACCAGGTGTATTTAGGTAAATACACCGGGCCAGCGTATTTATTAACCAACATCTTTGTTGAGTGTAATATGGGTAGCCGGGTTGCCTATTAGCGGCCCTCCTGCCCTACCATATAGCAAAAGGCACTTTCCGGTTAAAACCCAACTATCCTACAACTTATTTTCCTGTACATTCCGGCGGCGTGCTTATCCGGAGGCAAGCTGTTGAGTAGCCGTAATATTACCTAAATAGAATTATTTATGCTAGAGCTATCGCCAGCATCCCGCTGGTGAAGATGGTTGCCGGCCTCTGGCCACTATAAACAAGCCGGCGAAAAATTTATTTGCTTTTAGTAGCGGCCGGAAGAATAAGGCCCAGCAAAACGTGACCGCCCCATGTACACCCAGTTCTTATTCTCTTCAGGCGCTTAACGGAAGTACACCTCCTTTTTAAGAAACATATTCCCTTGCCGCACCCTTGGCTGGGTTATAGTTTAGTGGGTTTAATACCGGTTACCACAATACCTTGTTGGGTAAGGGTTTCTACCTTTTGCGGGTTATCTGTTAGCAACCGGATAGACTTAACGCCTAAGAAGTTTAATATTTCGGCGGCACTTCTAAAATCACGGGCATCTTTTTTAAAGCCTACGGCTTCGTAAGCATCGGCCTGGCTTAAGCCTAATCTTTTGTGTGCTACGCTTTTTAACAAAGCAAAATGGCCATTGCCTTTACCTTCTTGCTCTAGCCAAATAATAATACCCTGGCCCGCTGCCTGAATTAGCTGCTGCGAAATTTCCATTTGTTCGCGGCAGTCACACTCAATGCTGTTAAAATTATGGCCAAAAATACACGAGGAGTGCACCCGACATAAAACATCTTCGGCTCCTGCTACCGTACCCATGGTTAATGCAATGGATTCTTTCTGTCCGTCGTAAAAGAGAAACTCCTGGTATTCTCCAAATTTAGCTTTCAGGTTGCCTTCGGCCAGTTTAACTATCATAATTTATACGGTATCTGAATATTACAAAATGCCGGGTTCTATTTTACCATTTATTCGCTGGTGCTTGCCCGGTAAATATTAGGCAAGATAAATTTTTCGGCACTATGGACCAAGCAGTAGTTATTTACTTAATCATTAAAAATATTGGTCTCCAGAAAATTATTCCGGAACTTACCTTGTGGGTCGTAGTGCTGGGCTAAGGCTTTAAAATCGGGTAAACGGGGATAAAGCGGCGCCAGTTCTGGCGGCGGCACCGTAAATAATTTACCCCAGTGCGGCCGGGCCTTAAATGGTGCCAACGCATTTTCCAGAAGGGGCAGCAGTTTACTAACGGCGGGCCAATCTTGTTTCCAGGTAAAATGCAAGGCAATGCTGTTTTGTTTGTAGCAAGGGCTCAGCCACAAATTATCGGCGGCAATGCTACGGATTTCAGAAACCAACAGGTGCGGGGCAATAAGCTTGCCTAAGCCGGCTACGGCCTCAATAGCCGCAACTGCGTGTTCTGCGGGCACAAAATATTCAGATTGCAATTCTACGCCGCTGCTGGGGGTAAAACCCATTTTAAAGTGCGGCAGCCGCTCGTACCAGGGTCCGGGTACGCCCATTTGCTCGGTGCAATTTTCGGCGGGTAGGTTGGCTATGGGGTGCAGGTTTTGTGTAGCCGCCTTTGCGCCCAAAAAAGCAGACTGGTTATTAAAATTTGTATCTGCGTCGGTCCGGCTTTTTATCCAGACCGCGTTTACATAATCTTGTTGCCAATTGGTAAACAAACTAACGCTGTAACCGGCTCCCATTATTTCCCGAAAATTTCCGGCGAGTTGTTCCAGTGGCAGTTTTTCGTAAACGTTTTGTCTCAGGTTAAAGCTGGGTTGCAGGGCCAGGGTTATTTTGGTAATAAAACCCAGTGCACCTAAATTTACCACTATGCCGTCAAAAATATCGCCGTTCTTGTCTTTAGAAAGTGTTTGCACCTCTCCGGTGGCCGTAACCATTTCCAGGGCTGTTACGGCCGTAGCCAGGTTGCCGTTGGTAACGCCCGAGCCGTGGGTTGCCGTTATAACCGAACCCGCCACCGAAATATGCGGTAACGAAGCCAAATTGGGTAAAGCAAACCCTTGGGCCTGCAGGTAAGGAGCCAATTCGCCGTATTTAATCCCGCTTTCTACCGTTATAGTATGGGCTTCGGCATTTAAATTCACTACTTTATTCAGGTTGCGCGTCGAAACAAACAGGTGCCGGCTATCGGCTATGTGGTTAAAGCAATGCCCTGAACCCAGCGCTTTTACTTTATCATGTTTTAAAATCAAGGCTTGTACTTCGGCTACCGACTCCGGATAAACAATTTGGTTGGTGCTAAATATAATATTACCGGCCCAGTTTTTTAAAGCGTTTGCGGTACCATCTGCCGGCGTCGGCGTAAGCAAGCTACCAGCCGGCTCGTCGGGTAAACGGGAATATAATTTTCTTTTCATGATTTAGTTCTTCCGGCAATGTTTTTTGCATTGGCTTAAGTAAGTAATCAACGATATTCTTTATTGTAAAACACTGTTTTTAAGTAATTTATACAAATAAATAGGAAAGGATAATTTTATCCTGGTCCTTACTATAAACTTTACCTTTTAGAAAAAGTCAGGTAAAATATTCGCTAAAAGATAATATTCTATAAACCTCTAACTAAGTAAAACAGTTTTCCGGTGCGGTCATATTTCTCATTTCTACGCAAGTTACCAGTCTTGTTCCGGCTTTAAATAAATAATACGTGTTGGTTTAAACAGGTAGAGCGGGCAATTTAACCTTTTATTTCAGGCACTTATCCCGGCACATCGGCCCTTCGGGTAAGATTATTTTTATTCGCTTTAACGGCACCGCATCTTTGTCAGGTAATCTTAAAAACAACCCTAAAACCTAAAATACACGATGAAAAATTTACTTATCTGCACGTTTGCAGCCGCTACTTTATTTTTAACCAGTTGCGAAAAAGAAGACCTTACTAAAACCAGCCGCCTGGCAGCTACCGAAAATACCACCGACGGCCAAAAAGAAGAAAACAACACGGGTAAATATACCCTGACCAGCCAATCGGTGGCCGAATGGAATGGCGCGGGACCAGCCGCCAACCACATTGGTACGTTTGCGGTAGAAAGTGCAGATATTAAGGTAAAGAAAAATAAACTGTACGGTGGTTCTTTTGTAATTCCTATTGCGTCTATTACCAATTTCGACTTACCCGATGAGCTGAAGCCGGTATTGCTGAACCATTTAAAAAGCCCCGATTTCTTTAACATGGCTTTATATCCCGAAGCAAAATTTAATATTACATCGGTGCAGGGCTACTCTGGTGCCGGCAATGGGGTAGCTGGTGCCAATACCCTGATTACCGGTAATTTTACCCTGCTGGACCAAACCCATGCCATTAGTTTCCCGGCCAAAGTAATTATTGCCAACGGCACGTTGCAGGCCGAAGCCAAACTGGTTTTAGACCGGACCCAATGGGGCATGGACTACGCCGCTGACCCTAACTTAGGCGAGCACCACATTTACCCCAATGTAAATATTCACTTAAAACTGAGTGCTTTAAATAAATAATATTTTCTGGTCTGGGTTGCTGATCCGCTGTATCCGGATTGGCAACCCGTCTGGCCGGGCATTTACTTGCGGCAATTTGTCTTTACAAACATATTGCCTTAATTAAAATTAATACCTGTAGATTTCTCTTGCACGAGGAGATTAGTTTAGCGTATGTTTAAATTTAGTAGCATCAGTCCAAATCCGTCATTCCCAAAGAATCTTCTGATTAGGTAAACCCTAAGGTTCTTTGGGAATGACGGAGATTAATGGGAGAAAGTGGCCATTTTATTCCGCTTTTTTAATCGTTAAATAAAATTTAAACATACTCTTATCACAAAACCGTTGAAAGAAAATATTTCTATTTGGCCGCGGCCTTATGTTAGCATCCATAAGCATTTGCTTATTTTAATCTAATGCGTTCTTAACCACGTCTTCCAATCTAAAGCAACTTTATCCCAGCCAAATTTGTCATAATCTGGTCTTCCGTTTGGCTTTAAACCAAAATAATTATGCTCTACACCTGGGTACGGCATAAAAGTAAAATTCTTCTTTCCTTCCCGGATAGCTTCTAAGCGTAAATAATCCTGAAAAGGGGCAGCCGCATCCTTGGTGCCATAGGTAATTAATACGGGTATTTTCAACTTCCTTAAATAGTCGATAGGTGGTTTAGAAAATGCATAAATATTCTTATAAGTATCGCCGGGCTGATAGGTTAAATCATTTTTCTTTTGAATTACCGTTTCATAAAATTCAAATTGCTTTTCGGCATAAGTACCCACCGAATCATCATTGGCTCTTATTTGAGAAATGATTGTCATCATACGGCCAAATGGGTTAGCATTAGAATAAATAACATGGGTAACATCTCTAGAAACAGAAGCAATTTGGGCTACCAGCCGGCCACCTTCTGAATGCCCGGCTAATACCAGCTTCTTTTTATCTACCCAATTTCTTTTCTTTAAATATTTAATCACCGCTATATCGCGGGGAATATAGTATTCTGGTATGTTTCGTTTGGCATAACCCGCCGGCAATAAGTTATTTTTTAAATCAGCGTAGTAAAAGTTGTTGGGGCCTAAATCTTTTTGTAGTACCACCAGCGGTACCGCTGGTTTACTTATAAAAACCAGGTGATAATCGTCGGATAAAATTTCTCTTTTAAATGGCATAATACCATAAGGCTTACCATCATCGGCCAAAATTATTAAAGGTATAGGACCAGAACCTTTCTCGAACAAGATTACTGGTTTTGCTTTTTCTTCTTCGCCTTTTTTAGATAGCACCAAAATATCGACGGTATCTTGCCGGAACCTTAATTGGAAGTGCCGAAAACCATAATCTTCCGGCTTTAAGCTTTGTGCTATTAAAGGATATTTAAGCAGGAAAAGAAAAAGAATACTAAAGAAGAATTTACGCATTACTTAGCTAAAGTTTATTTACAGCGAGCGAGCTATCTATAAATTAACAACTTAATGCGGAAATTTAAATTTTAAGGAAGATATTTCTTTCCCAAACCAACCAACCAGAGCGTATGCCTAAACGGAAGAATGCCTGCAGTAGGAACACATCAGGCTCCAACCTATCTGTTTACGTGCCTTAATTATTCAATATTCTGCTTAGAAAAAGCTTCAACAGATTTATTGCCAGATTATTGTATGACATTAAATTTTTATTTCTATTGGTTTAGCCCTAGTTTTGCGCCTCCTAAATAGTTTTAAACAAAGACCTGGATTAATGATTAAACGTAAAAAAGGCTTTGCCATTCTCATTGCACTATCATTTATTATCTTTTTTTCTGCTGCCCAATCTTTGCGCTTAGACCTTACAGAGGTTATTAATACCATCCAACCCGCTCAACCAACTACCGAAACCCTGACCACTCCAGTTAAAGAAATTAAAGCCCCTGCTCCTATTGTTTATGGCATCCCGACGGATTCTTTAGAAATAGTAGAAGACGTGGTAGAACGCGGCGAGAGCTTATCAACCATACTGGCCGCTTACAACATTACCCCCACAACCGTTTTTAACCTGGCCCAGAAAGCCAAAGGTATTTTTAACGTTAGAAATATTCAATCGGAGCGAAATTACATTTTGCTGCACACCCGCGATTCGGCCCAGACTGCCCAATATTTTATTTACGAACCCAACGAGCTGGAGTATGTTATTTATGACCTACGCGACACCCTGGGCATAACCCGTCACCAACGGGAAATGAAAGTAATTGAGCGGGAACTCGCCGGTGAAATTAAAGGCTCTTTGTACGAGTCGGTGCTGGCGGCGGGTGGCTCGGCACAACTGGTAAATAAACTGGCCGATATTTATGCCTGGCGCCTGAACCTAAACAAAATACAACCCGGCGACCAGTTTAAGCTTATTTTTGAAGAAAAACAGGTAAACGGCAGCACCATTGGCTACGGCACTTTAAAAGCGGCATTTTTCCAGCACAATGGCGAGCCGCTCTACGCCATTGGCTTCGACCAGGGCCGCGGCCTGAGCTACTTCGACCAGAACGGTAAAAGCTTTAAACGAGCCTTCTTGAAAGAGCCTTTAGAATACAGCCGTATAAGTTCGCGGTACACCATGAACCGTTTTCATCCGGTACAAAAACGGTACAAAGCCCATTTGGGCACCGACTTTGCCGCTCCACGGGGCACACCCATCCGGAGTGTAGGCGACGGCGAAGTATTAGAAGCTGGTTTTACCCGGGGCAATGGCTACTACGTAAAAATCCGGCATAACAAAACTTATAGCACCCAGTACCTGCATTTATCTAAATTTGCCAAAGGCATCCGGCGGGGCACAAAGGTACGGCAAGAGCAAACCATTGGCTACGTGGGCAGCACCGGCCTGAGCACTGGTCCGCATTTGTGCTACCGCCTCTGGAAAAACGGCAAACAGGTAGATGCCTTAAAAGTTAAACTACCCACCGCCGACCCGGTACAAAAGAAAAACAAGCCGGCATTTTTAGCGACCAAAGAAGAAATAGTAAAACGGATGGAAGCGCTGGAAATAAATACGCAGCAACCAGCAATTTTAGCATCCGAGAAAGCCCCGGCCAAAGAAAGCATTTAGTAGTTTTTTCCTGGCGCTAATATGGTTAACCAGCGAAATATTTACTTGTATATTCTAAATAAGGTCTGTGTTTACACAGACCTTATTTTTTCCTAGTCTACAGCATTATTTATACCATATAAGTAGCTGAACAAATAAAGGCACCTATTCAAATATGCTGAAAGCTGCCCCCCTTTTTCAGGTTACCATCAGGGCACATACTTCCCTTCTCGGTCATGCTGTAGAAGTTGTAGCATTCCAGCACCTGGGTTCCAAAAGCATATTCTGTTTTGGAAGTAAAACAGGTAATTAAGCTTTACAATTAGTTGCCGGTATGGCTTTCTACCCAGAAGATTCCCTCCGGGAATGACTTAAAAATGACGAAGATTTTAGAGGGAATAAACTGTTTAACATTTGTGTCTTAATTGTAGCCTAAAAAGCAGGGGCAGTAAATTTTTCAGACATTATTTTAGCTTACTTATTTCTGTACTGGTACTTAACCGGCTTTATCCGTTTGCTACAACTAAATTACCCGCTACATCTTTCCGTTTTAAAAGCAAAGCACAGAGCAACGATATTAGTAAGCCTACGGGTAATATTTCAGAATACGTAATTAGTACCACCAGTAACGGATTTTTATACATTTCTTTAAAGCTGGCCATTTCGGCGGCTTTTTTGCTTAGTTCGGCCTGGGTAGCGCCATCGTTTTGGGCTTGTTTAAGCGTGTAGGCGGTATATTTATCCATAAAATCCGGAACAAACACATAATAATCTACCAGCCACACGGCCGTATAAATGGTAGCGGCTACCAGCGTAATAAGTAAACCAATTTTTAAAGCCTGGGCAAAAGAAATAACACCGCCATTTTCCTTATCGCGGTAGTTTTTTACGCCCACAAAAATAAACGAGAAGGCCACAATCATGGCGGCATAGCCCAGCAGCATATTGCCTTCAAAATCTTCCTGGGTGTAACACATGGCTACCGAACCTACCATCCAGGCGGTAACCAATAAGCCGGCTATTATGCCAAAGCGCAGAATTATTCTTTTCATTTTCTTAATATTTTAAGTTTATCCGGCCCAAAAATGGGGTAAGTGCCCAATGCTTTCGTCATACTTTCGGGTGATTTTAGACTAGACTTAGCTTTTCACCCGAACGGGCGATAAATTTTAGGGAATAATGCCCAGTTTTTTGGCCTTATCAATAGCCTGGGTGCGGCGTTGCACGTCCAGCTTCTCGAATAATTTAGAAGCATGGGTCTTAACCGTGTTTAGGGACAGAAACAAACGAGCAGCAATTTCTTGGTTACTTAAACCTGCGGCCATTAAGCTTAAAACTTCCTGTTCACGTTTGCTTAAATTTAGCTCGGAAAGCGCAGCTTCGTTTAAAATAAAATCTGGTTCGCGCTCGATGTAAACTTCTTTCTCTACTACCACCGTTTTTATCCGCGCCTGGGTAAGTTTAAGTGTTAGCCAAATGCCCAAACCGGTAAACAGAATCGCAATGGCCCCAATGTATACTTCCAGCACATGATTAATAACCACCAAACGCCACTCGAGCCATTTTAGCAAAAACAGCAGCACGGCTAAACCTGTACTGTACAGAATAATTATTTTATGTTTTGCCAGAAAATTAAGAAGCATCTTTTTAAACTTAAGCCAATAGCTGCTTTTACCCGAATTTATGAATAACTGCATTTTTTATTACCCCAAAACCGGTATTTGCTTAGCCCCGGGTTAAAATTTAAGTACCGGTGGTTCTGTCTTTCTTTACCCGTTTATCCTGAAAATAATAAATAGTAAGGTAATCATTTCGGGTAATTAAAAGCTAATTTTTACCCCAAAGTTCTGGTATCCACCCGCTGCATTGCTTACTCTGGCCGGACAAAATCACGGCCAAGGATAAATCCAAAATTTATATATTACCTTTGGGTTGTATGGGGTTATTAAAAGTATCGGGTATTAATTTACAGGAAGCCGGCCAGACGGTTCTGCAAAATATCAGCTTTACGCAGGTCGCATTGCAAAAAATTGCCATTGCCGGCGAAACCGGTTCGGGTAAAAGCACTTTGCTCCAAACCATTGCGGGCCTGGCCCAACCCAGTTCCGGCGAAGTTTTGTTCCAGGATAAACGTGTACTTGGGCTGCACGACCAATTGGTGCCGGGGCATCCGGGCATTGCTTATTTGTCGCAGCAGTTTGAGTTGCCCCCCTTTTTACGTGTAGAGCAAGTTTTAAAATACGCAAACCAATTGCCCGGCCCAGCCGCCGAAACCCTTTACGATTTATGCCGCATCACGCATTTACTTTCCCGGCGAACAAACCAATTATCGGGCGGCGAGCGCCAACGCATTGCCCTGGCCCGGCTCCTGCTTTCTGCCCCCCAACTCTTACTCCTCGACGAGCCTTACTCTAACCTCGATATGGGCCATAAAAATATTCTAAAAGCGGTAATCCGGGATATCGGCGAAAATCTTAAAATATCGCTGATACTAGTATCGCACGACCCGCTGGATACCTTATCGTGGGCCGACCAAATTCTGGTAATGCAGGCAGGAAGAGTTGTGCAGACAGGTACGCCCGAGCATATTTATCGCCAGCCGGTAAATACCTACACGGCCGCGCTTTTTGGGCAATATAACTTAATACCAGCGGCCCAGGCTACGCTGTTTGCAGATATTCCGGGTTTACAACTTACCGGTAAAGACCTGCTTATCCGGCCCGAGAACCTGCAAATAGTACCTACAGGCCAAAAGGCATTGTGGGGAAAAGTAAAACAAGTAACTTTTTTTGGCGCTTATTACGAAGCCGAAGTTACCCTGGGTCCTGTTTTGGTAAAAGTAAAAACCAACCAGGCAAATATACAGGTCGGCCAAACGGTTAATATTTCGGTAGCACCCGAAAATATTTGGTTTGTATAACTAATTGCCTAGATTAGTTTGTACCCTTGGCTGCATATATATTAGCTAAATGGCCGAGTTCTGCTCCTGAATATTTTTCCGGCTGTTTGTAATAAGCTGAATTATACCGGCTCTTTTGGCTTCTCCCCCGAAAAGTTCCCCCTAAGATTAATACCAAATCTTTTAAAGTGTATTGTGTAGAGGCAAGATTAATATTGATAGAATACCTCTAAAACCGGTTATTCAGAAAGAATCTTCCGGGTTACCTAATCAGCAGATTCTTTCTGAATGCCGGTTATGGATGGTTTAAATTCTTTGCCGATTTTATCTTTTATGCAATCAATTTGATTGCTATTCCTCAAGACTTTGATCGCAGTATATTTTACAAAAAAATGTCCCCCAGAGAAAACAGTTTTGTTTTCTGCTGAAGGACATTCAGGGAAGTTCTAAAGCTATTACTACTTGGCGGTACCCCGACTAAATCAACCCATTCTGTTACAAACTGCGGCTATTTAGCTGGGGCGCGACCTGCTTTTGCTTATTTTTTACTTAAATCTTTGATTCGCATATTCCGGAAAGCCAGTTTAGAACCGTGGCCCAGGAAACCAATGTGGCCGGTGGTACGGTGGATACCCGGGTGATTCTTTTTATCGGCGGTGCCGTTTTTCCGGGCCTCGGTTAAGTCGCCGTCCAGAATAGTGGTGCCATTCAGGATTACTTTAATCTTCGGGCCATTCACAACAACTTCCTGGTAGTTCCACTCGCCTACTGGTTTTAAGTAACCGCGTTTAGCGGGTAAAATACCGTAAGCCGAGCCATGGTACTGGTAAGGGGCCAGCTTCTTGTAAATTTCGGCTTCGTTGTCTAATATTTGTAGCTCTATACCGTTGTAAGCGGCATCGCCTTCCAGTGGGGCCCGGATGCCCAGACCATTGTTGGCTCCTGGCGTAAGCTTAAACTCAAACCGGAACACAAAATCGCTGTACTGTTCTTTGGTGTACAAATTACCGCGACTACCCGGTTTAGGGTCTACCACCATATTGCCTTCGGCAATGGTGTAGTCGGTGGTGTTGCCCATAAAGTGGTGCATATTGGTACCATCAAACAATATTTTGTAACCTTCTTTCTTTTCGGCGGCGCTTAGTTCAAAAGGCTTGGGGCGGGGAATTTCCCGGATGTAAATATTGCGGTAAGCTACCGGCGAGCCGTGGGCTTGCAACTCAATTTGCTCTTCGGGGAAGATAGGCTGGTTGCGGTCCCAGAAGTTTTCCAGGATTACATTATCGGTTACCAACTCGCCATTCAGGTAAACCGTTACCCGGTCTCCTTGCATCAGTATCCGGAAGTTATTCCACTCATCAAGCGGGTTATCGGCTAATTTAAGTGGTTTGCTCGGGTGTACTTTGTTGTTGTACAAACCACCGGAACCTACCTGCGCACCTACTTTTACCCGGGCTGTATCCCAGATTTGTACTTGCGGGGTACCACGTAAATAAATACCGGCATCACCTTCTTTTTTCCCGTCGTCGTAAATCTTCCAGTCTACCAGCATTTCAAAATCGCCGTACTTCTTTAAGGTAGCAATATTCTGGCCTTTGCCGGTAAAGAATATTTCACCGTTTTTCACCTGCCAGCCGGCGCGCATTTGCTCATCAGCTTTGGCTTGTTCGGCAGCTAAGGTTTTGGCATCCATTTTGGCCCGTTTCAGCGGATCGCCTACTAAGCCTTTCCAGCCGGTTAAATCCTGGCCATTAAATAACGATACAAAACCGGGCTCTTTCGGCATTTCTTCCAAGAGCTTGCGGATGTTGGCTTTGGTATATTCTACCTCAGAACCCCGCATTACATTCATGGCTTTATTCAGGTAATTGCGTACATCTTCGCCAAAAATGGCTTTGTTACTCAGCGCAATATTGGTAACAGCCGTAGCCGCCGCTTGCTGCAGACTAGCATCATCGAGGTATTTGGCAGCAGTTAACAACGATAAATAGGTATTACCGCGGCCTACTTCTCTTAAGATTAAATTTTTCTGTTCATTGGTTTTAGCAATATCCAGTGCTTTGGTTAATAACAACAACTTTTGCTCGGACGGAAACTTAGCAGTACTTACCTGGCGGATGTATCCGCGCAAAGCTTGGTCGAAATAAGCCGAACCAGCATTGGCCTGGGCGATATTGTATAATTCGTTTGCCGCCGAAAAATCATTCCATTTACCTAAAGCGGCAAAGGCGGCTTTCTTGGTTTCTTCGTCGCCGCTTTTAAAATCGGCGGCTACGGTTTGGAGGGCCTTTTTACCGCCTACCCGGCCTAATACATTATAATAAAGTGTTTTTTTACCGGCAGGTGCCTGTCCCATTTGGGCCAAGATTAAATCGGCTTGCTGTCCGTTGTCTTTTACATCGGCAAGGGCGTTATAAATACCTTCCTGCATGGCGGCAACTTCTTCGGGTCTGGAGGCATTTTCCAGCAAAGCGTACAAAGTTGGTAAATGCTCCTGGGTAGCCATATTTTTTAAGGCGTTAAAGGCAGCCAATTTTACCACAGGGTCTTTGCTCTTGGTTTGCGCCAGCACCACACTAATTTGCGGTGTGGCTTTGCGGGCACCTAAAACTTCTAACAGAGCGGCTTGCGCCGGGGCTTTCATTTTAGGTAAAGCGGCCGCAACTTGTGGTACCACATTGTCGCCTTTCATGGTCAGAATAGCCGATTGGGCCGCTTTTACCTCAGTAGAATCGGCTTTGCGCATTAGTTTTAAAATAGCCGGTAAAGCTTCCTGCTGACCTACTTTGCCTGCAGCGGTAATGGCGGCTAATCTTACTTCGGGGTTTTTATTTTTTAAGCCTTTAATTAGTTCGCTGGTAGCTGCCGCATCCTGGCGATTACCTAACATATTAATAATATCGGCTTTGGCCGCCGGCTCAGCTTTTTTCAGGGTAGTTAACCATTGCTGGGTCTGGCCGTTGCCTTTTAACGCGGCGGCGTGTTTTAAGGCATTTACCCGGTAAGCCTGGTTTTTATCGGTAGCGGCGGCTAACAGTAAAGGCATGCTATTTTCGCCCTGCACGGTAGCCAGGTAATTAAGCGCGGCAATACGGGTATGTAGTTGGGTTTCCTGTCCGGTTTTACCTAACAAACTCTGGGCGGCTTTGGCAACCTGTTCTTTGTTTCCGGCAGTTACCATGCTCTCCATCCAGCGCAAATAGGCCGCGGTGGCATTGGCATTGTGGTAAATAAAATTAGCTTTTTCGGCTTCGGCCGCCAGCACACTTTCCGAAGCTGGATCGCCGATATTCGCCAAAGCAAAAAGGGCTACTTTTTTCAGGTTAGGGTCGTTGGTTGTAGCCAGTTTATTTATTTCAGAAACGGCTCCGGCAAAGCGGGCATCGCCCAAAGCCTCTACCAAAGATAACTGGCAGCTACCCTGGCTTTTTGCTAAAGTTGATAATAAAGCACTTTTGGCTGAATTGGAATTTATTTTAACCAAAGCCCGGGCCGCCGGACCGCAGAACTGCTCAGTAGCCAGCACTTTGGCCAAAGCCGGTACGGCTTCGTCTTTGCCTACCATTTGCAGTTGGGTAATAATAAACGATTTATTTGCCGGATCTGCTACTTCGTCGAGGGCTTTAATGTAAGCATTGGCGGCCATCATCCGCAAAGCTTCCTGATTACCCTGCGATACATAGTAAGAATAACCGCCTAAAGCATACTCCAGTTTAGAGTTATCGCCTTTGCCGGGCGGCACTAGCATTTTGGCCATGCTCAAAATACCTTCTTCGCCCAAAGCAGTTACTTCATTTAAATTATTTTTTAATTGGGTTGCATTGTCGGCCGGAAACAAGGCCAAAACATCGGCAATGCGGGTAGTTAAGGTACGGTTATCTGTTTTGGTCTGGGCCATTACTGGTCCCGTCAGCAAAAACAGACATAATAAATTTAAAAGTACTTTTTTCATGTATGGCTATTCTAGTTGGATACAAAAAATTAAACTTGGCCTTTAATTAAATAAGGAATGGGGCCCGCATAGGTTGATTAATTAACCGGTTGGCGCCTTCATCATTGATAAACTCCTGCTTCTCGGGATCAAACTTAAGGGAGCGGCCCAATTTTAAAGCAGCTAACCCCATGTTTACAATGGTACAAGAGCGGTGGCCATTTTCTTCGTTCAGGGCAAATTTGCGGCGATTCTTCACGGCATCCACAAAATCCGTTACCTGCGGTTGCGGATCGGGGAAAGCGGCTAATTTTTTCTCCAGGTCCGGAATAGTAGACCGGAAGCCCGGATATAATTTACCGTTTGGTCCTTCTATGTAAGCGGCATCTTTATCTTTGCCTTCGCCATCCAGAATAATCTGGCAACCATCGGCATACGTGTAAGTAATCCGGCGCCAGGTACCTACGGCATCGGTATGTTGTTGCGGCGCATCTATTTCTACTGATACCGGGCTGGTATTGTCTTTACCTAAGAAATACTGAACCGGATCTAAGTAGTGCTGGCCCATATCGCCTAATCCGCCGCCATCGTAATCCCAGTAACCCCGGAAAGTACCGTGTACCCGGTGCGGGTTGTATGGCTTATAAGGAGCAGGCCCTAACCAGGCTTCGTAATCTAAGGTATCCGGCACCGGCATGGGCGCTAAATCGGTTTTACCAACCCAATAAAATTTCCAGTCGTAACCTGTAGTAGCCCCAACGGTTACTTTTAAAGGCCAGCCCAGCAAGCCGCTTTCTACCAGTTTTTTAATAGGCTTAACCGGCGTACCCATGCCGTAGAAATTATCTTTAAACCGGAACCAGGTATTCAGGCGGAAAATACGCCCGTGTTGCTGCACGGCTTCTACTACCCGTTTGCCCTCGCCAATGGTGCGGGTCATGGGTTTTTCGCACCAAACATCTTTGCCGGCGCGTGCGGCATCGGCGGCCATAATGCCGTGCCAGTGCGGCGGGGTAGCAATGTGTACAATATCTACTTCGGGCAACTGAATTAATTCGCGGTAATCAGAAAAAGTTTTAACACTACTGCCAATTTTATCTAAAGCCAGCTTTAAATGTTTCTTTTCTACATCGCAAATAGCCACCACCTTGGTGCCAGCGTACTCAATATGGCCGCGCCCCATGGAGCCCACCCCAATGATGCCTTTGGTAAGATGATCGCTGGGAGCCAGGTAACCGGGCCCACCCAGCACATGCCGGGGTACAATGGTTATACCGGCTAAGGCCGCTACAGAAGTTTTTAAAAAGTTTCGTCTTGAATTTGCTTTTGGTGAAGTCATAGACTGGGAATAAGACTATATGTTATTAAATGGTTTCCGGGTAAAATTAAATGCAAGCAACGTTGCGAATATTTATTGATCTAAATTAGGTAAATGGCTTGTGTTTTTTAAATAGCTTACACTATAATAATATAAGCTACCAAATTTTACCTGCTTTTTAATAAAACGCCCGCTAATAAGCTAGCATTTAACTCAAAAAACAAGGTGCTTTGGCAAATAGATGCTCGTTTTGCTATTAAGCCCTTAAACTAAAACATATTTTTAATACTTTTATAATTTTTTTACAAAAGTTTTCTCAAATCGCTCAACTTTTAATACAATAGAGCATATAAAAAGATAAATATGTTAAAACCCAAACTAAGCCTTAACGCCTAAAACATTTGTTTATCCTGGCTAAAACACTCATAATCTGGCGCTTTAACTACTAACGGCAAACCTAAGGCCACTTAGCTTAACAAAATCTTATTTTATTCTGTCGGAATTACTAAAACTCCTTACTTTTACCGCCCAATACCAAAAGTAACGAGACACTATATTTATGAATAAGCGAATTGCTGTATTGCCCGGCGATGGTATCGGGCCCGAAGTAACCGCCGTAGCGGTGCAGGTTCTGAAGAAAATTGGCGAAGTTTTTAACCACCAATTCGAATTTGAGGAAGGTCTGGTGGGAGCTATTGCCATCGACGAAACCGGCAACCCATTTCCGGACGAAACCCTGCAACTTTGCCAATCGGCGGATGCTATTTTATTTGGTGCCATTGGTCATCCCAAATACGACAACGACCCTACCGCTCCGGTACGACCTGAACAAGGTTTACTGGCTATGCGCAAAGCTTTGGGTTTATATGCTAATATCCGGCCGGTAAATACCTTTAAGGCCCTGGCCGATGCCTCCCCGCTGAAACGTGAAATTGTAGAAGGGGTAGATTTTGTGGTATTCCGGGAATTAACCGGCGGCAGCTACTTTGGTAAAAAAGGCCGCTCCGAAGACCGCCTGAGCGCCTACGATACCTGTACTTACACCCACGACGAAATATACCGCATTACCAAACTCGCTTTTGAAGCCGCCGCCAAACGCCGCAAAAAAGTTACCTTGGTAGATAAAGCCAACGTAATGGAAACATCCCGTTTGTGGCGCGAAGTAGTTCAGAAATATGCCACCGAATACCCCGACATTGAACTGGAACTGATGTTTGTAGACAATGCCGCCATGGCCCTGATCCAGAACCCGCGCCGTTTTGATGTAATTCTGACTGAAAATATGTTTGGGGATATTTTAACCGACGAGGCTTCGGTAATTACGGGTTCTTTGGGTATGTTGCCGTCGGCTTCGGTGGGCAACCAGGTAGCCTTGTTCGAACCTATCCACGGTTCTTACCCGCAGGCGGCCGGCCAAAATATTGCCAACCCCATGGCCGCTGTACTTTCCGCCGCTACCCTCCTGGAAACTTCTTTTGATTTGATGGCAGAAGGCAAAACCATCCGCCACGCCGTAGAAGAAGCCCTTAACCATGGTTATGTTACCAAAGATATTAACCCGGAAAAATTTATGAGTACGACGGAAGTAGGCCAGAAAATCTGTGATTTTATTTAGCAGTAATATTTTTTTTATAAACACGGGTTAAGTAAAACCTGAATTTCCATTACATTCTTAATAAAATATTGCCTGCTAAGTAAAAGAGCCTGCTATTAATAGCAGGCTCTTTTACTTTATCATTTTATTCTATTACCAATCGTTTTTTAACCATTCCTTTATCTGTAATATTCTGTAGCAAATAGATTCCTCTTCCTATTCCTTTCAGATCAATAACCTTATCAAATTCGCCTTCAACATTCGGGAAAGCTTTTTCCAGAACCATTTTTCCATCCAGGCTTAATATTCTAACCAAAACATCCGTTTTTTCCTGAACAGTTGATTTAACCCTCACTTTTTCGGTTGTTGGATTTGGAGAAAGTAACAAATTTGATATTGCTCCCACCTCTTTAGTATCAGCACAGGCAACAACCGTAATATGCTGAACCGCAGTTGCTGTACAACCATGAGCATCGGTATAGCTATACGTTATAGGATGCGTGCCCACACCAGCTTCACCGGGAGCAAAAACACCGTTTTTAATTCCTACACCAGCGTAAACGCCTCCTACTGGTTGCCCTCCGGTTAAAGTAAAAGTGGTGATGTTATTACAAACATCGGTAAATGCAGCCAGGGAAACCGATGGAGCAGGCGTTATAGTAACCGTTATTCTAGTTCTATTGCTCTCGCATCCATTTACGATCTGAGATACATAATATTCAGTAGTACCTACACGAGTCGTATTTGGGGTTGGGGCAGTTGCCATGGCTTGTTCTCCGTTGGCTGAAGTATACCACTTGAGGTTATCACCTGCTGCGCTTAGAGCCGTAACCGTTGAGCCTTGGCAAAAGGAGAGGCTTGCTGTTCCGGTTGGTGCCGCAGGTATCGGATTAATGGTGGCGGTTACAGCAATTCTTTCACTTTCTCTATTTCCGGCTACTATCGATACATAATAAGTAGTGGTAGCGGCTAAACTAGGCATAGTAAAGGTAGCATTTGTAGCCGATGGAACAGCAGAACCTCCGGTTGCAGTAGTATACCACCTATAATTTCCATTGGCGGCACCAGAGGCAGTTAAGGTTACAGTACCGGGACCACAGTTAGCTGCAGCAGTAACGGTTGGTGCATTTAGGGGAGCACTAGCAAACTTCATGACCGTAGCTTTATAACCATTTGCCCCATCCCCATAGACTATAAAAGGAATACCCTTATTATTTACCGCTATACCGTTATGTCCAGCGGTACTTACAGTAAAACCCGCTGGCCCAACGTTTATCCAATTACTACCATCAAACTTCTTAACTGTTGCCTTTCCGTCATTAGCTCTATCCTGAAAAACTACATAAGGAGTTTCATTGCTATCTAGTATTAAGCTAGGTTTTTCCGCTTGGGCAATTGGGAAACCCGCTGTTCCAACATTAATCCAGCTATTACCATTAAATTTCTTGACTATAACTTTATTTCCATTCCAGTCATCTTTATAACAAACGTAAGCTACATTATGTATATCAATGGCTAAGCTGATTTGACTTGCCCCCCCTGCCGAAACACTATTGTCACCAACATTTATCCAACTATTGCCCTCTAATTTTTTTACAGTAAGTTTATCATCAACATCTCTGTAGGCTACATATGGTATACCATTGCTATCAAATGCTAAGTCAATATATGTACCATTTCTTGTTGATACTATTCCAGAACCCACATTTATCCAGCTACTTCCATTAAACATTTTTACGGTTACTTTATTCCCATTTGCGCCATCGCTATAGGCTACAAATGGAGTATTATTTGCTCCTAGGGCTATTCTGTTGAAACTAGTTGATCCAGCAGAAAATCCAGTTGTGCCAATAGTGACCCAACTGTTACCGTTAAACTTTTTGACCGTAGCTCTATAACCATTTGCATCATCACGATAACCTACGTATGGTGTTCCATTAGCATCAATCACTATTTGGGGATTCCATGCCTGGCCCATTGAAAACCCAGCCGCACCAACATTTTCCCACTTATTGCCGGTAAATTTTTTAACTGTAACTTTACCGTCATTCGGATTATCCATATAGCAAACGTACGGAGTACCACTCGCATCAAAAGCTATACTGGTGAAGTTAGACGATCCATCTGAAAAGCCGGATGAGCCTACCACTTGCCACATTCCTGTATCAACCGAAACCGGGGCACTAACAGTTAGAGATATGGTACTGGAAGTTTCCGAGATGCCATTGCTAACCACTACCCGATACTGGTAACCATTCATAGATTCAGGCACTTGGTTAAGGGTTAGGGTTGCCGAAGTAGCACCACGATATAAGTCGCTGTCCGAAATATTTACAAAAACTCCCGCAGTTCTTTTTTCCTGCCATTGATAAGTTAAGTTAACACCGGAAGCTATAATAGAAAAGTGCGCATCTTGATTTGTTTGAACAGTAGCATCTACTGGTTGCTTAGTAATAATAGGCCCAGACGACATATTAATTTTACGAACCCGGTAATTATAACCATCACTAATGTAAATATTTTGATTCAGGTCTATAGCAATATTATTAGGAATATTCAACCAGGCCTCGGTAGCTAAACCACCATCGCCTTTAAAACCCGTTATACCATTGCTGGAAATAAAACCACCCGGACCGTTACCGGCAATGGTACTAATTATGCCATTGCTGGTATTAATTTTTCGAATGCGGTTATTTGTTCCGTCGGTTAAATAAATATTGTTATTTGTGTCTAATGCTATTGTGCCACTGGTTAATAAAGCATTAATGGCTAAACCGCCATCGCCGTTATAACCGGCGGTGCCGTTACCAGCTATAGTATAAATAACACCATCACTTGCATTTATTTTTCGGATGCGGTTATCACCGGAAATATAAATATTACCACTGGCATCTACCGCCACTCCGCGCACATCCTTTACCAAAGCATTTGTAGCTAAGCCGCCATCGCCACTGTAACCGGCTGTACCGTTTCCGGCTATTACAGTTGGCCTATTATTAGGGTTTACTTTCCTAACCCGGTTAGCTTTGGCATAATAAACATTACCTGCGGCATCTATGGTTATATCGCCTTCGGTGCTAAAATTACTCTCAAATGTTTCTATCTTTTGTATGATACCATCTTCTGCATTTACTTTCCAGATACAATTATTACCTATATCCAGAATAAACAGGTTTCCACTAGCATCCACGGCTACATCGGCCGGGCCGTTCAGGGGCGTATTAGTAGCCAAGCCGCCACCAGCAACTGACCCAGCATTACCGTTACCCGCTACCGTACTAATTATGCCGGTGCTGGCATTTACTTTCCGAACAGAATTGGCATGAAAATCGGCAATAAAAATGTTGCCGTATTTGTCTACAGCAACGCCCGTCGGCAGCGATATAAAAGCGTTAGGAGCCGAACCGCCATCCCCTGCTAAATACGCCGATGGGCCATTACCCGCTAAGATGGAAGTACCATTACCTGCTACGGTAGAAATGGTTTGGGCCCAGGCACCAGGTAAAATAAAAAAAAGGGCCAACGCGAACAGGAGGCTACATAAAGAGATTTTTTTCCGGAACATATTTTCTATTTTTTATTATTCTAATAAGTAGTAATAAACAGGAGGCTATAACCAATATTTTCCTGTCTAAAAGAAATGAGCAAAAAGGTAATTTAACAGGGAAGTTAAATAGCTACCTGGCTACTGGTGCCCAGTAATCTAAATGAATAATAAATTAGAAAATGAAAGTAAATTTTTGTCATAAACGGCTGTTAATATATTATAAAAATTATTTTTTTAACAGATAAAATATCTCTGCTATTCAAAATTAATTATAATATACAACAATCAAAATATTTCAATTCGTAATTAATCAACAAAATAGAATTTTAGCAACTTAATTCAATTCATTATTTAGAAGATTACAATAATATAAACATCAGACTAATAAACCAGTACAATATTGGCTTAATACTCAAACCAATGAATGCCTAGTCTTTTAAAAAAGTATTTTGAAAAGAAACAGAACAGAAGATCTGGCTTTCTGCTTAAATATTTTTTAGTAATTATTCCCAGCCACGTGAAGGAATGGGGTTAAAACTTTAAAAAGATTAGAAGTAGAAATCTTATAAAAACAAAAGCCACACTAGAAAGCGCGGCTCATGTAAAGGTAAAAGCTTATTTATCTAACCAGAATTGGCCTAAAACTCAAACCCCATCGATACTTTAATTACCCGATTGTAGGTATTCAGGTTGCCGCCTTTATCAATGGTATTCAGGCCATAATCGTAGCCGCCGCTCAGGTTAAAGCCATTGGCAAAACGGTAGCCAATACCACCTACCAAACCCACATCGGTTTTCCGGATCTGGCTGTCGAAATTAATATCGGTGTTTACCAGGTTTAAACCCAATACGCCGGCCCGGGCATTAATTTTATTTGAAACCAGGAATGAAACCTGCGGACCGCCGTAAATATGAAAACCATCGGCTACAAAAACTTTGGCCAACAGCGGCACATCTACGTATTCGGCTTTATTGGTTAAAGTAGCTCTTAAGTTCAGAAAATCTAATTTTTCGGAAGAAAGCTGCCCCGAAAGCCGAATACCTTTCTGCGAATAATAAGCGCCGGGTTCTAAAGTCAGGAAAGAGGTAACCGGAATGCTCAGGTAAGCCCCCGCATGAAACCCGGACCGCATTTCGGTATTGGCGTAACCATCGGCAAGCTGCACAATGTTCTGGAAATTATTCATGGCGTTGCCTTCCCAGTTGGCGGCATTGTAGCCTCCTTTAATACCAATTTTAATGTCTTGGGCCGAAGCCTTATAGCAAGGAATACCCAGCAACACAAAGCTCAAAAAGAAGAATATTTTTTTCATGGTTGTTTTTTTTAAGGTTTATAAAATTTCTTTATCAGAAACTTTACTTACCCCTCATCAAAAAACCATGCCAATAAATTCAGGCAACTGCTGGCGGGGCGGCTCCCGCAAAACTCTGAATTACAACTTTAGAATTGCCACAACAATTAAGTTGTTATCAATCAATATTTTAAAAAATAATGACTTGCAGAAAAGTCGAAAAATATTTTTATGATTTAAATATTCCGGGCAGCGAATATCTGGTTCGGAAAAGTTTTTTTTAACTGCGGCCGCTTACAATTGAGGTTTAAACTTAAGCTAATTTAAATTGAATAAATATTCATTAAATGTATCCTTTTCTGGGCAATCATGCGTAGATAAGGCCATATCAAACATCTTACATATTATATCAATTCGTCTGTTTTTATGGATTCCAGAATACACGACCATTACTTAATTAGTACCACTTGCGGGAAAAAATTTGACCTACGTAATACCGAGAAAATTATTGAAAAATCTAATAGTTTGTTTAGTTACAACATCCACAAATTAAAATCCGGGGAATATATTATTGCCGAGAAATTCTTTACCAACCCTTACAACAACCGTTACATTTTACTAACCGACGACCAAATAGAAGCGCTGAAACTGAGTTAAGCAAACTTGCTCCTAAGTTTTAACGAAACGTTGCGCTTTAATGCTTCTGCTATTTTATTTATTTATACCAGCCAAGTGCCAAGAAATTGTTTATTAATTAATTAAACATCAGGTTCTTTTACTCACAACAACCTGGTAATTATTTAAATTAAACTTTAATATTCTTGTTGTAAAATCTGCATTTATTGGTTCCATGTAATATTTGTCGGCATGTTTTTGCACCAACCGGGCAACCGTGGTAAGTATAAGATTAAATAACCAGTCGTACGCCGCCCAGTTCCTGGATACCGTAAACAAAGCGGTCGCCGGGCGAGCCAATAAACATGAAATTTTTAGGAATATTCCATTTGCGCGATAACTCCTGAATAAGTTCAGGACCAAAATGGCCTTTCATGATAATAAAATCAACGTCCATTTCGGGGTAAGCCCGGTCCAGCACGTCTACCTCGTGCATCAGTTTTTTGGGTGGCGCTTCGTTTTCGCTCAAAATATTTACAATCTTAATGCGGCGGGTATGTTCATTGTCTTCGATGTAGCGCATAACCCGGTTTATATTGGCAATGTTATCGCCTTTGGTAAAAAACACAAATTGCTGCGCACTAATTTGGGTCATTAATCTTTTTAAATTGTAAGAGGTAACCGGAATAAAACGCCCCAAAGTTTTCTCTATTTGTTGCAGCAAATACGCCAACAAACCCAAAATGCTGAAGCGGTACAGCATAATAAAAACCAACGATGCTGTAGGAATAAAATATTTTAGAAAAACTTTTACATACGGCGGATTTAAGAGGGCATTGCCGGCTAAAGCGGTAAAAACAGCCAGTATAGATATAACTACCGTTAAAACCGAAGCCCGAACCGGACGGGGCAGGCGCTGACGCCGGAATTTAAGCAACAGGTTACCAATACCAAACAAAGCCATTACCGATAAAAAAGAAATGGTGTATACACCGGCCAAGGCCCCCAACTCGCCCCGGGTTATTAGCAGAATGGATACACAGAGCAGGAAAAATGCAATCATGATTAGGTAAGCAGTGCCCCGGCGGTTGGTTTTCAATAAGAATTGGGGCAAACACCTATCCAGGGTCATGCGGTGCACTAAGCCGGTTACGCCCACGTAAGAAGTTAATACGGCGCCACTTAATACCAAAGCCGCATCTATAGAAACAAGCCAGCCCAACCAATTACCGCCCACAATATTGCCGATGTAGGCCAATAAAGCCTCTTGGTTAGGCGCAACGGCGGCAATAGGTACTACTGATAAAGCCAGTAAAGCCGTTAAGGGATTAAATATTGCTACGGCAAGCCACATATTGCGCAGCGTCCGGATAAACACCCCCGGCGCCTGCTCTTCTACAAAATTAGCGGAGCTCTCAAAACCCGAAATACCCAACATGGCCGCGGCAAAACCAAAAAATAAAGCCCGCATAATGCCGCCCTCAAAAGGCTGGCTGTAATTTAAACTTAAAACACTAAATCCATTATTAAAGAGGTATATAAACCCAATAATGAGCAGCAAGGATAAAGTTAAAATATGCGTAATAAATATTATGACCGCTACTATAGACGACTCGCCGATACCCAGAATAGTTAGTCCCATAAAAAAGGCCAGTAAACCAATAGTAGCGTAAATAATGGGTAAACCCGACCACAGGTGATGCACATAATGCATGGCTTCGCTCGCCGATATAACTGCGGTAGCCATATAAGAAAGTAACGTAAGACAGGCAGCGAGCGAAGCCGTTCGCTTGCTGGTTGTATTCAGGAGCGCATTGTAAGCGCCCCCGTTCAAAGGCAGTGCACCTACTACTTCGCCGTATATTTTCCGGAATAAAAACAACACCCCGCCTACCAGCAAAAGCGCCAGCCAGGCATACTGACCAGAATAAATAATGGCTAATGCCGAAACGTATAAACAGGAAGATGTGATATCGTTGCCGCAAATAGCCGTTGCCGGCAATTCCTTTAGTTTAGACGCGTGCGAAGGGGAAACAGCATTCGTCAGATCTCTTTCCATTATAATTTTCAGAAAATATCTAGCTTAATTTTAGAAGGTATGTTTGTGGTTGCTACCGTAAGCGCTTACGTGTAAAACATGCAGTTGTTTTTCCAGATTTTATTCTGAACAAATAAGATTTCGCCGTAAAATTTTCGTGCTTTCTTTCTGATTAAAATCCCATGCCAAAGTAATATTCAGGTAAAGCCCAATGCCTGAAAAATAGTTTTCTTTCGCAAAAACTAACAGATGCAAAGCCAATGGCCAAAGCTAATTAAGCATAGCTAACCCACAATATTTACTGTGCCGGTTTTAACAACCATTATTGCTAAGACGGCAATATTTGCAGAAAGCTTTCTTTAGAATTTAGTATTTACCTGAATATTAATTTACCGTTGACGCGTCAGAAATAATTGTTCATCTTGTTTGGTTAATACGTTTTGCTGGAGCAGTTCTTCGGTAGCTAAATCTATTTGCTCCCGCATGTTATCAGTACACCGAGGAAAACCCAACAAGCGCGCCACTGCCGGCGCTACTTCAGATTGGATTAAGCCAAACGCATCGCCCATTACTTTCCGGATGGCCCGGGCTAATTCTGCGGGAGCCAGGTTTTCGAAATTACGACAGGCAGCCGGCAGCTGACTACGATCGCGTAAGGGTGCTTGCTGCATATCGGTGCGCCATAATATTTCTTTTTCGGCCCGAACTTCGCCGGATTGAACGGCCAGCGCAATTGCGGTTTCCAGTGCCGTCCGGATGCGGGGACCAATGCGAATAACCCCGGCTGCCTCGTTTAGGCGTTGCATTACATCCTGCTGGTGTACCGGGCTTTCTACCCGCACTACTTCGGTTACCCATTTAACGAGTTCTTTAGCGGGTATTTCGTATAACTCACGGGCGCCGGTATTTATTTTAAGCGCCGCCATTTGGTAAGGCGGCAGCGCCTGCCCCGAAGCTGGAGTTTTAATTTCTTCGCGTAAAACAGCAGGGGCTTCGGCTGCCAGCGGAGTAGCATTGGTTTTGGCTGAGGTTCCCCTATCAACCTCCCGTAAGGCTTTTTCTACAGCTTGCAGCAAACGTTTTTGTTCGGCGGCCGGGTTCCGGAACCAATCAGTGCTCCAGATGCGGTAAATCTCCCAGCCTAAACCGGCCAATACCAACTGCCGTAACCGGTCGCGGTCGCGGGCGGAGCGGGCGTGGTGGTAACTGGCGCCATCGCAGGCAATCCCCAATACATAACGTCCTGGTTGCTGCGGATGTACCACGGCCAAATCAATGTAAAAACCGGCGGTACCTACCTCCGATACAACCTGGTAACCGGCTTGTGTAAGCACTTCACTTATTGATGCCTGAAATAAATCGGCGGTTTCTTTTTCGCTGGCGGCGGCTAATACTTCCTGTCCGTTTTTAGCGTAGGTTAAAAAGGCTTTAAACGCCTGCACGCCGCGGGCCTGGGTGCGACTTAAATCAATATCATCGGGGCTTAAATTGGTAAACACTTCGCAGCGCAGGCGGGCCCGGGTAATTAAAACATTTAGGCGCCGTTCGCCGCCCATACCATTAAGCGGCCCAAAACTCATCGACAAAGAACCATTCTGCGTGCGCCCGTAACCAATACTAATAAAAATTACATCCCGTTCATCGCCCTGCACATTCTCCAGGTTTTTAATAAAGAAAGGCTCATTGGGATGATTCATAAAGAAACTCTCCAGTTCAGGTTCCTGCCGGCGCAGTACTTCTAAATGGGTAATAATGGCTTGCATTTGGGTCATGCTAAAAGCCGCTACGCCTAAACTGAGCTCCGGCGATCTACGGGCGTGTGCCATAATGGCTTCGGCTACCTGTTCGGCTTCTTGGGGGTTGGTCCGGGTTTTGCCCCGGTCGTAATAGGTATCGGGGAGGTGGTGGTAAACCAAACCAGCTTTATTACGGCCGGCATCGGGGCTCGGGAATATGACCAAACGATTCTCGTAAAATTCCTGGTTAGAAACGGCTATTAAAGACTCGTGGCGGCTGCGGTAGTGCCAGCGTAACATGCGTTGGGGTGCGCCTTGCGCCGAAAAAAGCCCCAAGATACTTTCTACATCGGCTACAATATTTTCTTCTTCGGTTTCCTCTTCTTTTATTAAAGCATCAAAAAAGCTGGTGGGCGGCATTTGCTTGCTGTCGCCGACTACTACTACCTGGCCGGCCCGTAAAATAGCGCCAAAAGCATCAACGGGTTTTACCTGGCTGGCTTCGTCAAATATTACCAGATCAAAAGCCAGGTTTTCGGGTGGCAAATAATTGGCAATAGAAAGCGGCCCCATCATAAATACCGGCTTAATGGTTTGGATGGCGTTACCAGCTTTGGCCATGAGCTGCCGGATGGGCAAGTGCCGGGCTTTTTTCTCGAACTCGCGCCGAAGCACCCCTAATTGCCCGCCCGCCTGGTGCAGCGGCAATTGGTGCCAGTGCAAAGCAGCCAGCCGGGCCTGGTTATACGCCAATAACAACGTATCTAAACGGCTGAATTTGCCAATTACATCCTCGTGACTAGATCGCTCGAAATGCAAAAGGGCTGGTCGTTCTTCGTAAGCTCTTTCGAGCCAGGCTTCGAGCCAGGTTTGTTTGAAAGCCGCCGCTAAATACTGAGCAGCATCGGGCCAGATAACCGCCAGATTGATAACTTCCTGCAGCCCGGCAGTTTGTAGCCGTACGGCCAAATTATTCCAGGCTACCATCTGGTGTAATTCGTCGAGCTGCTGGTGCCAGGCAGTATACAGCGCGGCCTGTTCGGTAAAAGGCAAATCGTGTACGTAATGGCCTTCGCCAAAACGCTGCGGCTCGTTTAGTTGCAACAATTCTACAACTTCGCTCCGGTGAACCGCTTCGGTTTGCAACGCTGTTTCGAGTTGTTTTTGCAGCGATTTAAGTTTTTCCAAATCGGGCTCCTGGGCCAGAAAATAAATAGCTGCCGCGGGCAGTTCACCAGCTTCTACGGCCTGGTGCAAACCGGTTGCCCAGCGATTTAGCTCGTTTAAACGGCTCCAATCCGAATCTTCGGCCTGCCACTGCCGCCCAAATGCCGCCTGACCGGTTGAGGTATATTGATGTACCAGCTTGCTTTGGCGCTGGGCTTCCAGTACAGCATTTACCAAGGTTAGCTGGGCTTCGTTGTCGGTGGGCAAACCCGTTAGGGTTAAGGCCGCTAATTTCTTTTTGCTTTGGCGGTAAGGACCCGATAAAAATTTCCACCACTTGGTACCGTACGCCAGTAAATCCTGCCGAATGGTAAGCATATCCGGCGACTCCCAGGCTTCGGGTAAAAGTGTATTTTGGTACTGCCGCTTAATGGTTTGGAGTTGGGTGCCGGCATTTACCAGTTTTTGCAATTCGTTGGCTTGCTGCCGCCAAATATCTGAACGCAGGTTAATGCCCCGGTAGGCCGGGCTCTGTTGCAGCCGGTGCGCAATTTTACCTATTAGTTCTGTTTCGGTTTGGGTATCAGGCACCGCAAAATCCAGCATATTAGCCAGTTGCCCGGCGGCTTTGTCTAAAGTTTCAACGGCCTGGGCGGCGGCGGCCAAGGCTGGTGCCAGGCGGTTTTGGTCGGAAGGTAAAAAGCTTTTGCGGCTGCTGCCCCAGTACAACAGGTTACCCGGCGGACCTATTTGGACCAGGCGCGCCTGGGTTTCGTCTACCAGTACTTCGCGGTTCGTAAATTCGTCGCGGGACCAGCTTAAAAGGGCGGGCAACACCAAGCGGGGCAAAGTAATATCGGTATATTTTTTCCGGTGCTGTATGAGTTGACCATACAGTTCGTACACCGTCAGGCCGCTCACGCCTACCGGGGTATTTACCGCCGTAGCGTAGTCGTTCAGGCGGCTGCGCAATTGCTCTAGTAATTTTATTTCGGTTTCGAGGGCGGGTTCTTTGGGTTTACCCAACTCCAAAGTGCGGTTCAGCTCCTGCAGTAAATCTTTTTTATTTGTTTTGTGGCTGTGTAATTCCAGGCAAGCCACGCCTAAACCCACTTTATCTAAACGCCGCTTTACTACTTCCAAGGCCGCCATTTTTTCGGCCACAAACAAAACAGTTTTGCCTTTGCCAATGGCCTCGGCTATCAGGTTGGTTATGGTTTGGGATTTACCGGTACCGGGCGGCCCCTGAATTACCAGGTTGCGGCCCTGGTTTACGTCCAGAATGGCTAAAGTTTGGGAACTATCGGCGTCTACTACCTGCCGGGTATCGGCGGGCAGCAGAAACTGGTCTAAGTGGGCATCTTCCGGAATAGCCGCCGCCGGCTCCTGGTCAAAGCCGGTATCCAGGAGCAGAGCATTGATAACCGGGTGCGCCTGGGGTTTGCCCGTATCGGGCCAGTTGGCTGCATCCAAGTCGTTGTACATCATAAATTTCCCAAACGAGAAAAAGCCCAACGAAATAGCTTTGGAATTAATTACCCAACCTTTGCGCCGCACCACCCGCCGCCAAACCTCATCAAAATATTGCCCCACGTTAATTTCTTCGGGCTCCGGCAGCTCCGGCAAATCAATATCAAAATCGGCTTTCAGGCGGGCCATTAACGATAAGTTGGTGCCAATTTCGCCGCCGGTATAACGCAACTGAAACCGCTCCCGGGCCGAAGTACGCACCAACTCTACGGGTACCAGAATTAGCGGAGCCGAACGCCCTTCTTCACTGGTCTCGTTCTCGTACCAAGTAAGGCTGCCCAAGGCCAGGTACAAAATACTTACGCCCTGCTCTTCAATAAACATGCGGGCCGAGTGGTACGTATCCAGCAGACGGGCATCTAGTTTATCCGGCGATTCTTTTGTCTGGAGCTTGTTATCCAGTTGCTCGGGCGTAGGCTCTTCTTCGGTTAAAGGTTCGGCTACCGGCTCGCCCAGCGTAACCGCGGTTTTGGCGTTCAGGGGCAAAAACGACATGGCTTTACCTTCCTTTACCAAAATCCGGTACACGGCCGCTGGTATTTCGTTTACCACCTCTACCCCGCGCGATTTTAAGGGCCGGTAGTTAAGCAAAGGGTTGCGTAAGCTTAAATCCAGCAATTCGCGGCGGGCCGCTTCTAATTTAATATTTATCGGGTGTTCTGTTATGGGCATGTAATAAATGAAATACAAATTCCTTAATAACTCGGGTCCTAAACTTTATGGAATAACTACCAATTGGTAGCCCATGGTATAGGTTAAATTTATACCGGTGCAATTCACTTTTATTTCCCGGCAGAGTTAAGTATAACGAAAAATCTCCTGAATGTTTATTTTAGCCAGCGGCTGCCAGGTAAATTTATATAGAATCTGTTACTATTTCTGGTTTATTTACCCCAGGTAAACAAGGTATTTACTTTCTTTTACCTGATGTATAATAATTAAAAAAGCTGTTAGTTTTGCAATAGTTAATCTATTTTTTTATATTAACTAATTAATTTTTACGCTTTTATTACGATTATGAAAATTCAGGATTACCGGCGCTTGCTAGACGACAAAGACTACCTGACCCAGAACATCTTACCCCTTTACCAGCAGGAAGAAGATAAATTGGGTTTCGCCAAAATGAAACTCCTGCACTTGTTTTTTGAAAATGGCATTCAGCATAACTACCATGTGCAATACCTCGAAACCCTTTGTTCTTTGCTCGACCAGGTTTGCACCCAAGTATTTTCCGTAGCCATTTACCAAAACGAGCCTTCCCAAACCGACACCGCCGACCGCCTGGTGCATTTTGCCTTACCCCACGATTTAGAAAACCTATCGGTAAACCTGCATTTTTACGAACTCATTTTCTCGGCGCTGGAAGCTTATGAAGTTTGCGCAAATATTACGTATTTGCAAGAAAAAGTATTAGCAGAAATAAACCGTAAGGCTGCGCAGGAACCCCAACCGCCCCAGGTTTTAAGGTTAATCTAGCGCCGGCCGGTGCGGCAAAGCAGGCCATGAGAATCCGAAAAAAAGTAAAAATGATATTGCCCGTAGAAGCATCGCGGTATATAGCCCTGGGCGCTTTTGTAAAAGCCGCCGAAAAAGAAAACTGGTCGGAGCAGGAAATTCAGTTTGTAATGGACGAGGTAGTAGAAGCAACGTCTGATGCCGAAGCTATGGCCATTTTGCAGGATTACGTGCAGGGGTGATTTTGTTAAGCGTTGTACATTAGTTGGTTTTGGCGGTTGTTAGTTCAATCTGGTGCATGTTTAGCGAAGCGCAACGCGTGCTACGCAAAAGCTGTTCTGCCGGAACTTTTTTATTATGCGATGTGAAAGCACCATTAAAAGGCTACCATTTTTTCCGGATAACTTTGGCACGCGTTACACTCCGTTAAACGCGCACCATGCAGGCCCCAATCGGGTATATTGATCTGTTGTTGCAGATGAGGAGCCTCTTGGATGATGGACCAGATTTCGGCATCACTGTAAAACTGCTTGATTAGCTAAGAAGGAAAAAGCGATTAACCTGGAGAGCAGGTTAACAGGCCTGGTTTCCATACACGCAACATTTTGCTGCGTGTATGGCCGCAGTTTCTGAGCAGCTTCCGTAGCCGCCGACGGTACCTGCAGTTTGTTTATCAACATTTAATAACTGGTATATGATAAACGGGACAATATACAAACTTGCTTTACAGCGGCCGCCGGATTATCTTAAATTGTAATCACTACTTTTCTCACCGTTTTCTTTTTTGAAAGAGATTTATAAATGTACTAATCGGCAAACAGGGGCAGACAGCAATACGCTTTATTTAAGAAACTTAGTAGCATCAACAACCTCAAAGTCCGGATTATCTTCGAAAAGCTGTTTAAGAATGTGCATATGGCCGTTACCAAAAACTACTAATATCCGCTTGTCTTTTTCAGTATCTACAAACTTGAGTATATTGCTATATATTCTTAAGTTACGTTTGTACCATTCGCCAACCAAATCTGCCCCAATATAATTATCACCGGCACCAACCCGGGTTAAAATGTAATTATAAATGTAATGGTTCTGTTCTAGTTGCTCCTGCCGGGTGTTTAGGAGTAAAAGATTTTGCTTAACTGTATGTGTGCGGAAGTAATTGTTTAAATATTGCACATGTTTTTCCGTGGCTTTCTCAAATGCAGCATAAAATCCCATGCCAGCACTATCGGCATATTGCTTAACTTTGTCTTCAAACCATAATCCGCCCGCATCAACACCATAGAACCGCTCATTATTAAGTTGCCCGGCAAGCTTTAAGCCAATTTGAAATTTTTCGTTAACATATCCTTTTGTAAGTTCAACCTTTCCGGCTTTGAATTTCTGATACATCTCATCTACTTCTGGCTGAAACCTGACACCTATTTCAGTGAAAATTTTCTCCGGCTTGAACTTCGCCAGGGAATTATTTACCTCTTGAATCTCTTTCTGCCGATGTTCTGAAAAATAGTCATCGACCTTAACGTTAAACTTGTCCTGACCTGGGTTAGCAAAGTGGTAAGTACCCAAAAGAAGTATTTTAATTTTTTGTTTGGGATGAATTAACGTTTGCTGGCAAAAACCGGAAAGGCTTATAGAAAGGAAAAAGATTATGTTAAAAGAAAATAACTTCATGCTAGGTGTTGATTACTTTAATAAAAATGAAATAAATAAAGCGGTAAAAGTCTTTGAATAGTCTTTTAGAAATCGATTTAAAAGACATTAAGATTAATAACTGCAATGCTCCCGGAATCTAAAAATATAAATATACAGGAGGTGCCCGAGTAGGTCACTTGAGACTTATAAAATCTAATTGAAGGTGATGGCCTTTACAGTTGGGAGAGCCAAATAAATCAGGAACTGCCCCTCTCCAGTAAAAGTCAACTATCTGCTGTAAACCATAATTATTAGATAAAAGGGAAAGGGGTGCGATGGCTGTCTTTAGATATCTTAATTTCATGTGACAAACCTATTAGGATTTCCTTGTAGCCAGGAAAAAGTGTGATGAGTCCCCTGAAAAAAGTGATAGAAATCCGAAATGAGAATTCAAAAGGTACAGTTTGGAATTATTTGCCTACCCTCCACAATAGCAATTTTCTCTGAGGTAAGTTCATAAAGTTGAGAAACTAGTGCATCAATTTCCTTATTCAGAGAGCGGGTACCTTCTCGGTAATTATACTATTTGTACATTAATATCTCTATAGTACTAAACTTTATCAAGCAAATAGACTTAAGCATTGCTATAGAAAAGTTGAATCTCTTGGTTACGCTACCTGAAAAATACCTGAAACTAAGTAGGCTTTTCTTGTTAAAACTTTGTTTAAGCCTATGTCCCGGAGAATAGTAAGCAGCTTTCTTCATTTTAGTTGCGGTAAAATTACCCGTACGCCTTATTACCTTCCTGGCAATACTGCCTGCGCCAATCCTTTCGGAACTATTATCCTGGCTTTTTATAACCAACTAACCATTACCAAAAGAATATTTTGCCGGCACCACTTAAACCGCTTAATTTTATAACTGGCTAAACAAGCAGGCCGTGCTTCAATTTTGCTTCAGATTCCGGAGCGATATTGGTAATTTAAATTTACGCGCATGAAAATATTATTGGTGGAAGATAACCCCGACTTGTCGGAAACGGTAATGAACTACCTGCGGCAGGAAGGGTATATTTGTGAAGTGGCCGTCGACTACAAATCGGCCGACGAAAAAATATTTGTGTACGATTACGATATAATTGTGCTGGATATTACCCTGCCCGACGGCAGCGGCCTGGAATTACTCAAGCGCTTAAAACAAAATCATTCCGAAGCCGGCGTAGTCATTGTATCGGCTAAAAACGCCCTCGATGATAAATTGGAAGGCTTGCACCTGGGCGCCGACGATTACCTGACCAAGCCCTTTCATTTGGCCGAACTGAATGCCCGGGTACAATCTTTAATGCGGCGCAAACGCTTTAACGGCCGCGACGAAATTGTGCTGGATAACATCCGGGTAAATACCACCACCAGCCAGGTGTTTGTAAAAGACGAGGAAGCCACCCTTACCCGCAAAGAATACGAACTGCTGCTGTACTTTATCAGTAACCCTAACCGCATTTTAAACAAAGAATCGATAGCCGAACACTTGTGGGGCGACAACATAGACATGGCCGATTCTTTTGATTTTATTTATACCCACATTAAAAACCTGCGCAAAAAAGTATTAACCAAAGGCAGTCGTAATAATATTAAATCGGTGTATGGCATGGGCTACAAATTCGTGTCGGAGTAAATGAAGCTTATTACCAAAACAACCCTGCTGTACCTGCTGATTATTGCCCTGGTTATATCGGGCAGCGGTTATTTTTTGTACGCCATTGCCGATAACTTTATTCAGGAACGGACCCAGAAATATTTCCGGTACCGCGAACACCGGGTGCTTACCATGTTGTCGGAGCCTTACCCGGATTTTAAACTGATAAACTCTTACAATCACATTAAAGTTGAGGTTCTACCCAAGGTAAAAGACCCGATTATTAATGCTTTTGACCGCGATATAGAACTTTTTAACGATATATCCGGCGAGATGGAAACCTTTCGGGTGCGCACCTTCGACAAAGTAATCCGGAGCAAGGTTTACCGCATTTCTATTTTTATGCCCATTCAGGAGTACGTGGTGCTGCATAAGCTTATTGTACAATCGGCGGTGTATATATTCCTGGTTTTGCTGGTGGTGTTGCTGCTGCTCAATTACATTGTATCGCAGTTTTTGTGGTTGCCTTTCCGGCACACGCTGGAGCAAATCCGGCATTATTCGGTAAATAAAAACCTGCCCATTGGTTTACTGCCTACCAGCACCGAAGAGTTTAAAGAACTTAATTTGCTGGTAGCCCAAATGGTTAACCGCATAGAACACGACTACCGCAACATAAAAGAATTTACCGATAATATTTCGCACGAAGTGCAAACGCCGCTGGCGGTAATGCGTGCTAAACTGGAAATACTACTGAAAGCCGGCAATATTCCGGAGCAGGAGTACCAGGCCCTGAGCGCTATTTACCAATCTACCTCGCGGTTATCTAAATTAAGCAAAACACTGGGGCTTTTTAGCCGCATTAACAACCAGGAGTTTAAAAGCAAAGACCCCATTAACCTGAAGGAATTTACCGAATCTATTTTATTTAATTTTAAAGAGCTGGCCGAGCTCAAAAGCGTAAAAATTAAAGCTGATTTAGACGAAAAGCCTTCTTTGCTTATAAATAACTATTTATTAGATGTTTTGCTTAGTAACCTGCTTAAAAATGCCCTTACGCATAACTACCGCAACGGCGAAATAAACGTGCAGTTAAAACCGCACCAACTAATTATTTCCAATACCGGCAGCCCCATTTCTTTTGAAGCCAACCAATTATTTGACAGGTTCCGAAAAAACCCCGATAAGCCGCAATCTTTGGGTTTGGGCCTGGCCATCGTGAAAAAAATATGCGACATGAATGGCCTGACCATTCAATATAATTACCAGAACGAACGGCATTACTTCGAGCTCCAATTTTAGCTGCTTCAGATTTGCAACAGATTTAGGTATTAATTTAACGGTATTAGGTTTAAAAATTGTCAAAAACCTAAATAAAACCTTTAATTAATACAAAAAAGCTAATCTTATGAAAAAGCTTTTACTTTTATTTTTTCTGTTTATTATTTTTTGTAACGCTTACGCTCAAAATATTGCGGTATATGGTACCGTACAAAATGCTACCGATAAAACCAATTTAATTGGTGCTACCGTGGTATTGTCGCAAGAACCAGAAGCTAAAGTAATTACCGGTGCCACCACCGACATAGAAGGCAAATTCAGGCTGGAGCCCATTAAGGCCGGCAAATATACCTTAAATGTACAATACCTGGGTTTTAAAACCTTAAGCAAAACTATTCTGGTACAAGATAAATCTATTAACCTGGGCAACCTGGCTATAGAAGAAGAAGCCAAAGCCCTGGGTGAAGTACAAATTATTGGCCGCATACCACCCGGCGAGCAAAAAGGCGACACCGCCCAGTTTAACGCCGAGGCTTTTAAAACCGCACCCGATGCCAGCGCCAACGATTTGGTGCAGAAAATGCCCGGCATAACCATACAAGATGGCCAGGTACAAGCCCAGGGCGAAAAAGTACAGCAAATTTTAATTGATGGCAAACCCTTTTTTGGTACCGATGTAAACGCTGCGTTGCAAAACTTACCGGCCAGCGTTATTGCCAATATTCAGGTTTTCGATAAAAAAAGCGATAAAGCCGAACTAAGTGGCTTTGACGATGGCGAAAGAATTAAAACCATTAATATTGTTACGAAGCCCAACCGCAAAATTGGCCGCTTTGGTAAAACCTCGGCGGGTTACGGCAGCAACGACCGCTACCTGGTAGGGGCCAGTGTAAACTTTTTCAGCGACGATCGCCGCATCACCCTCACTGGCCTCACCAACAATATTAATACGGTAAATTTCTCGGCCGATGCCAATAGTTCCGGCGAAAGCCAACCCACCAACGGCCTGATTAATACCAATGCCATTGGTTTAAACTACAGCGAAAATTGGGGCAAGAAAATGGAAGTTTCGGGTAGCTATTTTTATACCGACCGCCATACCATGCGCACCCAGCAACGCTACCGCGACTTTGTGCTGCCCAACGATTCGGGTCAGTTTTATACCGAAAACAGCCGCTCTACCAACACCGATGCGAACCACAACTTCTGGCTACGCATGGATTATAAAATAAACGAGCGCAACCGCATTTTGTACACGCCCAGTATTTTTGCGCAGAACCTGACTTCCGATTCTTATTTTTTGGGCCGGACCGAAAATGATTTCGGGCCGATAAACCAAACCGAAAACAATGCCAACGGCGACCACCTGAATTCTGATTTTAATAATAATATTTTATATAGCCACCGCTTTTTAAAACCGGGCCGCAGCGTAACGTTTAGGTTAAATACCAGTTACCACCTGGATGTTGCAAATAATTACCGGGTGGCCAAAAATAATTTTTATACCCCCACCGACAGCTCCGGTACTTTAAACCAATACACCAACCTAGACCGCACCGGCCTAAACTGGGAAGGCGAAGTATCTTATACCGAACCGGTAGGCAAGCACGGCCAGGTAGAACTGGAATACGAAGTAGGCAACCGCCGTAACGATTCGGACAAACGCACCTACGATTACCTCTTAAACGAGGACGATTATAATTCCCTGAATATTCCGTTGAGCAATACTTTTAAAAATGCGTACCTAACCCAGGAAGCCGAAGCCGGTTACCGGTATAACAACACCAAACTTAACTTTCAGGTAGAAGCCTCGTACCAACAGGCCCGTTTAGAAAATGAGCAACAGTTTCCAAGTAATACTAATTTAAACCGGTCTTTTACGAGTGTATTGCCGTTTGCCCGCCTCGAGTACAAAATAGATAATTCGCGCAATCTGCAATTTTATTACCGCGCCTTTACCAATGCACCCGCCATCAGTCAGTTACAAGAAGTAATTGATTATTCTAACCCGTTGCAGATAAGAACCGGTAACCCCGAGTTGCAACAGAACTATCAGAATTCGGCCCGTGTGCAGTACCGGGCGCATAACCCCGAAACCAACCGCTCTTTTTATGCCTCGGTTACGGCCAATACCATTAGCAACTACATTACCAACAGCACCCTTATTGCCACCGACCCCATTAAACTAAACGATGCGGTTACTGTAGGCAAAGGGGCGCAACTTATCCGGCCGGTAAACCTGGATGGCTACTGGGATATGCGGTCGTTTTTTAGTTACGGCCAGCCGGTAAACCTTATTTCTTCTAACGTAAACCTGCGCGGTTCTTTTGGCCATACCAGCCGCCCCGGGCTCATTAACGACGAAATAAACGTAGCCAATTCCAGCAATTTCCGGTTAGGCGTTTCGGTGAGCAGTAACATCAGCGAAAAAATTGATTTTACGGTATCTACCCACTCGGGCTACAACATTGTAAAAAACACCTTGCGCCCGGCCCTGAATAACAACTACTTTAACCAGAGCACCCATTTGCGCTATAACTGGATTATCTGGAAAGGCATTGTTTACCGCACCGAACTAAACCACCAGGCTTACTCCGGCTTATCGGCAGTGGGCCGTAATTTCCTGCTCTGGAACATGAGCGTTGGCAAAAAAGTATTCCAGAACCAGCGCGGCGAATTTAGTTTAAGTGTGTACGACCTGTTAAAACAAAATAATAATATCTGGCGCAATGTAGCCGATGCGTATGTAGAAGATGTGCAAACCAACGTGCTGCAGCGGTATTTCATGCTCACGTTTACTTACAATATCCGCTATTTTGGTTTAGGTAGTTCTATTAAAGATTTTGAAAAAAGATAGCCGGTAATAAGGCTTTCTGATAAATACGCACAACGCTGCTTGGGTAAATAAATATTCAGCATACCCTAATCTGGTGGAACTGATTGGGTTGCAGGAGAATTGCCGGGCGGTGCGCGTAAACTTTTTATGGTTTAGGGTTTAACCATAGCCGTTTGTTTGTTGTGTAGTTGGAGTGTTTGATCAATTCCCAGGCGGGGCAAAATGATATTTTTGTCTCGCCTTTTTTTCTGCCCCTGGTTAAGCCCCTGCTTGCTCCGGTTATTGGTTTTTAGCAGAATATTATATTTTTGGTTTAAATAAAAAGCGGTTCTGGGGTTTTACCTGCGTAGGTACTACCCCTATATTGGGCTTACTTTGGCGCAATTATTTCAGTATCAGCCTATTTTTAAACAATACCCTCTCGCCTGCGTTGTAATTAGGTGTTACGTGCTCATTAATTATGCTTACAAAATTATATCCTTTTGTGTTGCTCTTTCTTTTTCTAGTATCGGCCCAGGTTACCCAAGCCCAGGAACTGGCCAACGAAGGCACTGCCGGTGGTGGTAGCGTAAGGGGCAAATTAATTGACCAGAATAGCCGACAACCGGTGGGCTACGCCAATATTATTCTGGTAGCGGTAAACGACACCTCGCGTATTTCCGGTGGGGCCATGACCAACGAACAAGGTAATTTTATAATAGACCAGGTACCCATGGGCCGGTTTATTGCCAAAGTTTCGCTGGTGGGTTATGCCTCTAAACGTTTACCGGCCATTGCCATAACCGCCAGTGCGCCCGAAGTAAATTTGGGCACGATAACGTTTGCTACCAGCAGTGCCCGCTTAAGCGAAGTTAAAATAGAAGGCGAACGCCCCACGGTATCGTATGGCCTCGACCGTAAAGTAGTAAATGTAGCCAAAGACCTGACGAGCATTGCGGGCTCGGCCACCGATGTCATGAAAAATGTACCATCGGTAAGTGTAGATGCCGACGGTGGCATTAGCATGCGGGGCAGCAGTAACCTGCGTATTTTAATTGATGGCCGACCGACCGGTATGGTAGCCGATAACCAGGCCCAGATCCTGGAACAAATTCCAGCCAGTTCTATCGAAAGTGTCGAAATTATTACCAATCCTTCGTCGCGGTTCGATGCCGAAGGCGAAGGTGGCATTATTAATATAATCCTCAAAAAAGAAAAGAACCAGGGTTTTAACGGCTTGGCCTCGGTAAACGTGGGCACCAACAACCGCTACAATGCCTCCGTGAGCGGCAATTACCGCTACCGCAAATTTAACGTGTACGGCAGTTATGATTTCCGGAAAGATAACCGCAATGGTTTTGGTAACCAGGAGCGTTATACCTTTTACGAGGGCCGCACTACTTTCCTGGACCAGGACGAAGATGAAACCCGTAATTTTAACAACCATAATGTAAAACTGGGCCTCGATTTTGCACTTACACCCCGGCAAACCCTAAGTGGCTCCGTACAATACCGCAACCGCTTATCGCGAGAAACCGAAATGGTCATTAACCGGCTTTACAGCGGCAACACCAGCCAGAACTTAAATCAGCATTATACCCGCGAAAACCTGGAGCGCGACTTAAGCGATAATATCGACTATACCCTGGGCTATCGCCATACGTTTGCCAAAAAAGGCCGGGAATTAACCGCGGATCTTATTTATTCTACTGCCGCGGGCAATGAAGACCAGGATTTTACCCAAAACTTTGTGGTATCTGACGAATCTAAAGCACCCATTTTTGACCGTAGCCGCACAGATGAAGCCAACTCGCAACTAACTGCCCAGGTAGATTTTACCGAACCCGTTGGCGAAGACGGGCGTTTTGATGCCGGTTACAAAAGCATTATTAGCCAGCGCGACGATGATTACCGGTTTGAAAATTTAAACCTGGCTTCCCAAACCTGGCTGAATAACCCCAATATTTCTAACAATTTTATTTTCGACCAAAACGTACAAGCTTTGTATGCCACCTACGGAAATAAAATAGGCAAAACCAGTTACCAATTGGGCAGCCGCCTGGAGTACACCAAAACCGAAGGTTTTCAGAAAGCCCTGAACGTAACCGCCCCCGATACCAGTTATCTAAATTTTTTCCCGAGTGTATTTATTACCCACGAGATTAATAAAGACAACCAGATGCAGATAAACTACAGCCGGCGCATAAACCGGCCCGGCATGTGGAATTTAAATCCGTTTATTGATTATTCCGACCCGTTAAATCCCCGGGGCGGTAATCCTAATCTGCAACCTGAGTTTTCCAATGCTTTTGAGTTAAGCCAGATTCATTATGGGCAACAAGGTTTTAGTTTAAACACTACTTTGTTTTACCGCAAAACCGAAAACGTTATTCAGCGGTACCGGCAAATTCTGGACAGCATTACTACTTTTAACACCGATATTAACCTGGCTTCGCGGCAGGCTTACGGTTTAGAATTGGTGGCTACCCGCACTTTATTTGGTATCTGGAAACTAAACGGCACCGCCTCGGCCTTCCGGAATATTTTAACCGGTGCTAACGCCGGCACTAATATTAACAACCGGAACTTTAGCTGGACGGCCCGCCTGAACTCTACCGTTTCCTGGAAAGGCTTTGACCTGCAGGTGGCCGCTAATTATCGTTCGCCCATATTACTGCCCCAGGGTACTTTCTCGGCGGTATATTTTACCGAAATGGCGCTAAAAAAAGATGTACTGAAAAAGAAAGGTACTCTGAGTTTCCGGCTGAACGATATATTCAATACCCAGGAATTTAATATTAACCAAGCCGGCGAAGATTTTAAGTCTGATTCTTACCGCAAACGACAATCCCGGATTGCCTTTATTGGCTTCTCGTACCGTTTCGGCGATGCTACCGGCCAGAACAACCGCCAACGCGACCGGCGCAACCAGGAAAACAGCTCTGACGATACCGCTGTACCCGATTTAAATTAAAATTATTATTACTTCCGTTATGCACTTGAAGATATTAACGTTCGGATGCTAAATGGTGCGGGCACGCCTCACTCGTATCTACTTTTTCCAGCCTTTAGCCACTATCTTTCCTTGAAATATTTGTTTATAGCGCCCAGAGGCCTGCGGGAATTTTCACCAGCAAGACGCTGGCGAGAGAATTGGATAAAGTGCGCAAGCATCTCTTTAATAGTGTAAGCCAAAGCTTTAAAAACTACTCCGGAAATAATAAATATTCCGGGGTTGGCCTGAGGTATTCTAAAAAATACCAAACGGCATCACTTGGTATTATCTGGGGTCTTCCCAAACCAGGATTTTGTTTTTTGCCTCCGCAAAGAAATTCCGGCATTTGCCGTCACCGCTCCCGGTTATGCCCCCATCGGGGCTGCAAAGTACGTTACAATTCTGGTCTAATACCAGGCTAGGTATATCGCAGCAGGAAGGTGCAATATAATACACTTTTTTGCCGTAGTAAGTGTATTGCCATATTTCTGCCGGTGGATTCTTTTTTGGCAACGTTTTAAATTCGGCTATTTTTTCTTCGATACAAGTCGGCAGGCCAGCCATAATATCGGTTTCCTTACAACCAGAAAGAACAGCCAAAACAGCGAAACAGAAGATTGCCTTTTTCATAAGTAATTATTAACCAGCCAAGTTTATCGTCTATCTGTAAGATTCCTATTTACCGCATTTAGTTGCATTATCATAAAAAAAGCCCCGCATGTGGCAGGGCTTTGGGCATTCTAAAATATTAATAAATCGTGATGCAGCCATTACGATTGGCTCAGGTAGCCTACCCTGGCGCCGTCTTCGGTTACCAGCACCCCGTTGCTGCCTACAAAAAGGGTATCGAAGTAAGAACTTTGCAACACATAAGGGTAGTTACGACTGGTGGTAGAGGCCATTTTACCTACTACTTCTACCCGGCCATTATCATCCACATGAATCAGGTTTAGTTTTTTAGTCAGATAAAACTGCTCGCCCGGCACGGCCCGGAAAGTTACTTTGCGCAAAATATCCTGCGGGGTAATAACCACCCGCTGTGCCGAGGTTTGCCGAACCGGGGTTTGGGTACGGGTTGGCGCTGCCGCTACTACGGTTTCGTTGGCTTCCGGACGAATATTAGGCCGCACCACAGAACCATTGCTTTTGGCGCTGGCTACAATCTGCTCATTGGCACTTTTCCAGCCTTTGCTGATGGATGCCAACCGGTTACTCCGGCCCGGATGCGTACGCGAACCTGTTTCGTCGGATAACAAATTAATGGCAGCTTGGGCATCGGCTAAGCTGGCGCCCATTTTGCGCAATACAAAACCCGAAAACTCATCGGCTTCCAGTTCATCTTGCGGGTTGCTACCGCTTCTGGATAACGTATGGCCGTTCAGGTGATGGCCTATTTCGTGGGCCAGTATACTTACCGCAGCCCAGTCGGTTTTAACTGCATTGTTAACGGCGGCCACAAATTGGCGGTTATACAAAATATAGCGCTGGCCATTGTAAATAACCGCCGCGGCATTTTCTATATCTGCTTCGCGCACCTCAAACCGGGGTTTAAGGCCAACTACATCAATAATTTCTTTTATAATATCCCGTGCACCCGGCTCGCCGGCAACTGCACTGGGCGCAACAGTTGTTTTATATTTAGCCAGGGAAGCTCCGGTTACGGCAGGCGCCTGCACCAGCGATACCAAAACTACTAACCAAGCTAAACTCTTTTTTAAGACGGTTTTCATAGCTATCTTCCTTCAAATATATTTTCCTGTATAATTCTAATTTTCACTTTGCCAAAACTACCGGATTTATAAAGACCGTAAGTTAATTTGGACTAAACCTAATATAGCAAGTTTGCTGCCAATTTTTGTAAAATAATGCGATCAGGCAGGATTTACCGATGTAAATTTTAACGGTAAATAGTTCAAACAAAGTATAATGCTTTAAATTAATTTTTGGCTTTATGTCAGGTAAAATTAGCTTTTCCAACTTTGCTTAAAACAAAAAACGCAGCCCCTTATTCAGCTGGGAGCTACGTTTAATTATGGGTATTTAATTGGGCAGAGAACCGATTGCGGTACGGCCTACTAAAAAGATCAATCAGGCATTAAGCCAATCTTTAAAGCGCGTTACTTTATCCAGGCTTACAAAAACTTCGTTATTGGGTGCCGGTTGCAACTCTACCTGTAATTTACTTTTGGGGTAAATATGAATATTTTCAATAGAGGATAGCTTTACAATAAACTGCCGGTTAATCCGGAAAAATTGCTTGGGATCTAGTTGCTCCGTCAGCTGATCGAGGCTGAAATCTAAGGGGTATTTTGCTTTTTTGTCGGTAACCAGGCACACAATTCCTTCATCGGCATGAAAATAAGCAACCTCATCAATAGAAATGGTTTTAATTTTCTGGCCCGCTACAATCGAAAACCGGCTGCGGTATTCCGGCTCGCGTTGCCGGATTATCTGGTACAAAGCCTGCATATCTACGGGATTGGGCTCCACGGTTTTTACCCATTGGTTGTACTTCTGCAGGCTGCGTTCCAGCTCTTCCAGGGTTACCGGCTTTAAAAGATAATCTACACTTTTTAGCCGGAAAGCTTTAATGGCATACTCGTCGAAAGCGGTGGTAAAAATAATGGGTGAGTTAACTTGTACCTGGTCGAAAATGCTAAAACTCAGGCCGTCTTCCAGGTGAATATCCAGGAAAATCAAATCCGGGTCCTCATTATCTTTTAGCCAATCCACCGACTCCTCCACCGATTCCAGCTTAGCCAGTACCTTTATGGCCGGATCAATCTTCATAATCATGCTTTCCAACCGAATGGCGGCCAGCTCTTCATCTTCGATAATAATAATATTCATAAGAAAGGGTATTAACAGCCGTTAAGAATGGGGGTTTAACTTAATTTATATCCTTGCCTTTATTTAGGCCAACCAAGGGTTTGCCCATGGGCGGCAGACCAGCCAATTACGGGTCTGGGAGTTATTTTGCTACCTAAAATAAGCACTTAATGTTAGTTTGCGCTCAAGCTTAATGCCGGAAATTATTGCAGCAAGGGAATTTTGGTAACGTACTTGCGCCCTTCCACGCCAAACTGGGTGGGTTTATCGGTAATGTAGCCGTAGCGGTTAGAAATATTACGCAAACCCACCCCCGTAGACGCAATGGTATCGTCGCGCACCTGCAGGTTATTTGTTACACACAGGTAGTTGTCTTCGTTTACCTCAATATCTATTTGCAACGGCGATTTTTTAGAAAGCACATTGTGTTTAATGGCATTCTCGATGAGCAGTTGCAAGGTAAGAGGCGGCAATAACCAGTTCAGGCGGTCGGCCGGCAGGTTAATATTTACTTTTAGCTTATCTTTAAACCGAATATCGACCAGAAAAATATAAGAATAAATAAAATCGAGCTCAGTTTTTAGCGGCACCATGTCATCGGCTTTGTGCTCCAGCACGTACCGGTAAGCTTTAGATAATTGTTCGGTAAATTTTTCGGCCATGCCCGGATCCAGCGAAATAAGCGAGGTAAGCACGTTTAAACTGTTAAATAAAAAATGCGGGTTTACCTGGTTCTTAAGCGAATCGAACTGAGCCTGGGCAATTTCTTTCTGCATTTTTTCGGCTTGCAGGCTGGCCTGGTGAATATTCTTAAAAATATGGAAACTGGTGAGAATACCATAATAAAGCGCCGAAAGCAATACCAGAATAATAAAGTTTAAGCGCATGGCGGTGGCATCGTTCAGCGGACCAGCCAAATCGCCTTTCTGGTAAATTTCGGCCGGAATAAAACCCACCACCACAAATACCAGTACGCTGTAAATTTTAAATAAAACTAAGCCAATCAAGTATTTTTCGGCATTCATCTGCCATTTGGGAAAGTGCCGGTCCAGGAAAGTTATAATCCGGATGTAGCCTTCGTAAAACAGCGTAAACATGACAAAGCCCGTTGCCAAATCGAACAGGAAATGGTCGAGCTGAAAAAAGAACTTACCGTAAAAAAGATAGCCCAACAGGAAAGTCCAGACCAGCGACAGAACCATGGCAGCGCCTAGCTTAAAAGCCAGCATGCGCATGATTATATTGGTTCTTCTGCTGGTTAAATTAACGGCCATAACACAATTCCTATCGGTTTTAACTAAGAATAAAAATACAGATTTTCGGGGAATATATTTGTTTATCCAGAGAAGTTTATGGTTAATTTTAATGAAGGTTAATTATTTGCTTAACAAAACTTTAAAGCAAATTTAAAATTGTTTCACCTTATCTCCCCCTTCATCATTCTGCTGGTTGCCGGAACAAGAGCCGGGGAAGTACACTTAGCCCTTATGCACTTACCCCGTTCCTGAACAAACACTAAACAAACAAACAAACAATTTAATACTTAACCCAAGTTGCCCTTACCAAAATATAGTGGTTTTTAAAAGGACAATAAAACGCCGAAAGAACTTAAACTTTACTTTATGCTTTTTTATGTCTTTCTGTTTTAACCAAGATTAATACAAAACCAATACAGATAAAAACTAAAGTGGCTGAATGCCGCATGCGACTACCTGAATGCCCGAAATAAGGGGTTGAAATTTTCTACAGCGGTTGCGCAAAAGGTAATAACCGGACAGCAGTTGTGGGCCAGCCTAAAAAGTCAGAACCCAAATAACCTAATGGCAGATGAATATGCTTGCTGGCTGATTAAAGATTTTTTTAACCTTATTACCAGATTAACATTGCCGGAAATTTAAGGCGTTGGCTTAAACCGGATAGATACCCGGACGGTTTGGCTTATCTTTTGCCCGGCTTGCTGCGTCGGTTCCCAGGCCGGTCCTTCTTTTACCAGGCGCAAAGCCTCGGCATCGCAGGCTGGGTCCAGGCTTTTAATAATAGTAAAATTTGTACGTTCGCCATTGGGGTTAACGGTAAAACCAACCACTACCCGGCCTTTTACTTTCTTTGTTTTAGCCGCCTCGGGGTATTTTAAATTTTGCTGAATATACTTCCGGAAAGCTCTAAAACCATTTTTGGGTTTGGCGTAAGCGATCGCGCCCGTTACCGCATTTTTGTTCTGCGTACCGTAACCTACTACCACCACTTCCGATAAAGCGTGGGTATTAGCTGCCATCTCTACATTTAAGGCCAGCGGTGCGCCCAGGTTGGTAATCTTTTTTTCGGTGGTGGCATAGCCAATAAAACTAAAAACCAAAGTTGCCTCATTACTACCTGCCGGTAAATGAATAGAATATTCTCCCCGCTCGTTTGTAACCGCCCCAACTGAGGTACCTTGCATTGATACGGTAACGCCCGGCAATGCTTCGCCGGTGTTGTCGCTAACCTTGCCCGTAACTACCCGGGCGGCAATATTGGCGCTACCACGTATGGCCAGTACAGACTCTCCCCTTGCGGCAACTTTAGCTTTATTTACCTGTACCCCTGCTACCCTCCCCGCTAATTTATTTGGCAAGTCCGTAGCTGTTTGGGCTATTGTATCGGGCATAATGGCGGTGGGGGCCTGCGTTACAACCATCTTTTGTTCGGGAATAGCTATTTCAATTGAGTCGATGAGCGGCACCGCCTTTTGGGTTTTTACCGCATTTGTGGTTGGCAACTTTAGGCGGGGCCCCGGAGCGCTTATTGGCTGGGGCGTATGCTGGGCATATTTATTAGCTAAAGAGTCTGGTTTAAACGCAAGTTCCTTTTTTTCTAAAGTAGAGGATGGTGCTGGTTTAATTACCGGGTTAGTACCGGGCAATGCGTTGGTAGGAGCACTACCCAGCTTTTGGTTAACCGGCGTAATATTCTGCAAATTATAATAAACTACTGCCGCCCCGGCCAATATAAATAAGACCAAGGCCGCCGCCACACCCCAGTTTTTGGTTTGCGCGTAGAACGGCACTACTTTTCTTTTATGAGCCAGGGTCGTGGCCAACCGGCGGTTTATATCCTGTACAGCGCGTTGGGTAACCGGTTCCGGCGAAGCGGCTAAGCCATCTAAAACATCGGCACACATTTGGCAGTCGAGTAAGTGCTTTTCTACCCGGTGCTGTTCCGTTGCCGGCAAAGCACCGGCCTGGTACCGGCGTAGCCGCTCCAGCGACACGTGGCCATCGGTTGAGTCGGTATAGAATCTATCGGTCTGCATGGTGCCTTTCCAGGTAAATTTTAAGGTTACGCCGGCCGTTCTGGATGTAGCTGCGCACTTTGTTCAGGTCGTAACCGGTTATTTCCGAGATTTCTTTATAGCATTTTTGCTGTAGGTAAAACAAATCTACGCATTGGCGTTGCTCTGCCGGAATTTGCGCCAAGCCTTTTTCCAGTAAAGCTAAGTCTCCGGCTGGAGTGTCTTCCTCAGCCAGATGCAGCGGCCAGTTATTTTGCATACTTAGTTCGGCGGCATCTACCCAATTTTTTTTCTTTTCGTAGGCTTTACGGCTCCGCAACTGCATTAAACAATGGTTTTTAGCGGTAACGTGCAGCCAGCTTTTAAAATTATTTACTTCGTGTTTTTGCAAACTTACCGTCAGGTTTTCAAAAATCTGCATAGCGGCATCTTTGCTGTCTTCTTCGTCTTGCAAATATTTATAGCAAACCAGGTACACCATTTCTGTGTAGCGCTGGAACAAAACCCCAATAAAATCCAGATTGCCGGTTTCCCGGTACTGCTGCAGCAGCACCTGGTCATCGTCAGGTTCGGGTTTATTTCGGGAAAACAGTTTCAGGAACATACCGGCAGAAAATCGCCTTAAAAAACAAAATTTCTTTTAAATAAAAATTTATTTCTTTTTATGTAATTCCAACAAAGGCTGCATCGTGGGTTAAAAAAATATACCACTATGCAAAAAATAATATTCACCCTTGCCCTTTCATTAGCTGTGCTGGGATTCAGAAATTCCGCCGAAGGAAGAATTATTACTGGCTCTGTTACCGATGGATTTTCGGGTAAAAGCCTGCCCGGCGTACAAATACATGTTAAAGGAACTGCATTAGGTTCTACTACTGATAATAATGGCCAATACGCAATTGATTTATCAACTGATAAAAAAATATTGGTCTTTAGTTTTATTGGCTACACCACCCAGGAAATAACGGTTAAAGACCGAACGTTTATCGATGTTAAGTTACAACCCGATAGTAAAGCTTTAAATGAAGTGGTGGTAATAGGCTATGGAACCCAGAAAAAAATAGCTATTACGGGAAATACCGCCGGCGTAAACTTGAGTCGTACGACACCCACCCGGATGGCACCGGATTATTTCGGTGCCGTTTATAACGCCGAAGATTATAACGCTAATCAGGAAAATATTTTTCTGGAAGCCCGTAAAAACCCGCTTTCTACCTTTTCGATTGATGTAGATGCCGCTTCTTACAGCAATGTGCGGCGTTTTTTGCGCAATGGCCAGGCCCCACCCCAAGATGCCGTACGGGTAGAAGAAATGATCAACTATTTTAAATACGATTATCCGCAACCAGCAGGTTCTGATCCGGTATCGATTACCTCCGAAATGGCCCTGTGCCCCTGGAACCCGACGCACCAACTCCTGCAGATTGGTTTGCAGGGCAAAAATATTCCAACTCACAATTTGCCGCCGGCCAATCTGGTATTTTTAATAGATGTATCGGGCTCGATGATGGGGCCAGACCGGTTAGATTTGGTAAAAGCCGGTTTTAAGTTATTAATAGCGCAACTACGGGCGCAGGACCAGGTGGCAATTGTGGTGTACGCCGGTGCGGCCGGTATGGTGTTACCCCCAACGGCCGGGTCAGAAAAAGAGCGCATTACACAGGCCCTGGATGGTTTGCAAGCCGGCGGCTCTACGGCGGGTGGTGCCGGTATTTTGCTGGCTTACAATATTGCCCAGGAAAATTTTAAAAAAGAAGGCAATAACCGGGTTATACTGGCCACCGATGGCGACTTTAACGTGGGAGTATCGAGCAATGCCGAGCTGGAAAGGTTAATCCAAGAAAAGCGCGAAACCGGAATTTTTCTGACGGTACTGGGCTTTGGCATAGGCAATTTAAAAGATGGTCGCATGGAACAGCTCGCCGACAAAGGCAACGGCAATTACGCTTACATTGATACCATACTGGAAGCCAAAAAAGTGTTTGTAAACGAATTTGGCGGTACCCTGTTTACCATTGCCAAAGACGTAAAACTACAACTGGAATTTAACCCGGCCCAGGTAAAAGCCTACCGGCTGGTTGGTTACGAAAACCGGGCTTTAAAAAACGAAGATTTTAATAACGATAAAAAAGATGCCGGCGACCTGGGCTCCGGCCATACGGTTACGGCTCTTTACGAAATAATTCCGGCCAAAGCGGCCGCCTCCCGAAAAAATCAACCTACCGTAGACGAGCTAAAATACCAGCAAAGCCACCTGAATGCGGCTGCCAATTCCCGCGAAGTACTTACTTTAAAGTTACGCTACAAAGAACCCGCCGATCAGCAAAGTAAATTGCTGCAAAAAGTTATTCTGGATAATCAAACCAGCCTAACTAAAACTTCGGATGATTTTAGGTTTGCGGCGGCTGTGGCCCAATTGGGTTTATTGCTCCGCGATTCGGAGTTTAAAGCCCAGGCCAGCTATCAAAACGTACTGGAACTGGCCCAGCAGGCCCGCGGCCGCGACGAAGACGGTTACCGCATCGAATTTATTAACCTGGTAAAATCGGCCGAAATATTACAGGTCTCAGCGCAAAATAACAAACCCCGACGCAAAGATTAGCCCCACCACGCAGTATTGCGCAGATACCTTACATTCATCTTTTTTGCTTCTAGCAACATGAAAAATACATTTTCTTTACAGATTCCGAAGCCCTGCGCCGCCGATTGGGACCAAATGGCCGCTACTGCACAAGGGCGTTTTTGCGCGGCTTGCCAAACCACCATTCTGGACTTTACCAAAATGGATGATACCGCTATAAAAAACTTCTTCCAAAATTACCCGGGTAAGGTTTGCGGCCGGTTTGGGGCACACCAGTTAAAAGAATATACCTTACCCGTACAGCGGAAGCCATTTTTTACCTTCTTGTCAGTTTTGGGCTTAACGGCGTTTATCGCACCGGTAGCAGGTTTAAGTAAATCGCCAGCAATGGTTACACCAGCCAATGTAATTACTGTAATACAAGAGCCAATTGCCAAACAGCCGCAATCAGAAGGGGCAGAAAATAGGTATACCGTTACCGGAAAAATAACCGATGGCAAGGACAACCAGCCGTTGCCGGGCGTATCAATAATAATAAAAGGCACTAACCTGGGCACTATTTCGCAACCCAATGGCCGCTTTACGTTACAAATTGACCAGCCCGTAGGTAAGGTAACTTTGGTTTTTAGTTTTATTGGCTATACAACCATAGAAAAAATAATAGATTTTAAAAATACATCGGCCATAGACGTAGCGGCTATAAATTTAACCTTAGATGCCGCCATGCTCGGCGAAGTAGTTTATGTTGGCCAGGTTAAAAGCGGCTGGTATAAACCCCAAAATATTTGGTGGCGGGTAAAAGGCTTGTGGCAGCGGTAATTCTTATTAACTAACCCTATTTAGAATGAAACCTAAAAATGAGATAAAAGCATAAATATGCCTGTCTGGTGAAAACACCATAGCTGTCAGGCTAAGGAATATTTTAGAAGAATTAAAGGCTGCTTGCGCTAGTTTATAACTGGGAGAGCTTATAAAAGGAAGTTTTGGACAGCCGGCCAGTTGAAAACTGGTCATTATCAATAGGCACAAGTTACGCTTCGCTAAACTTGCGCCAGCTCTGAAGTGATTAAAAAAATCAGCAACGGCCGCTGTTTACCTTATCCTTAAAATTCTAAACAGGATCTTATTTAAAGTAATATGCAATATTTGTAAAATATTAAACATCAACCATATACACCTAAATATTTATGCTTTTAAAAATCTGATTAATTTGCTTCTGGGTAGCCTTTGCTTTTGTTTAAGAGTAAGTTTAAGTTTTAAATGGAAATTTGTTTCGCGCCGATTGTTCAGAATAAGGGCATAAACTGAATATTTCCGGAAATTTAATTAGCTTAACTGCTTAATTGGCTCTGCATGGAATACCTAATACTTATCTTGCTACTGCTGTCGTTGCTTTTAATCCTGAATAAACTGCGCGACAGAACCCAGGAGATGCACGTCCGCTTTAACCAGTTAAACCAGGAACTCGAAAGCATCCGGGCCGCGTTGGTGGCCCTGCAAAAGCAAGAGACACCGCCCGCTAAAACCACCCAGCCCACGCCGGAGGCACGCCCCGCATCTTCATCGCCGTTGGCTGCGCCCCGGCCGCAACCAGCCAAACCGGTTTTTACCGAAGAAAAGATCTTAGCCGATTGGGCTACGCAAGCCAAAGTAACAGAAAAAGAAACTGCCTATATAGCTGAACCAATAGCGCCCGCCACTCAACCGGTGCTTCCGCCACTTGTTCCCGCCGAACCCCAACTAAGCTTCTTCCAACGGTTTCTGCAACAAAACCCCGACCTTGAAAAATTTATTGGCGAAAACCTGATTAACAAAATCGGGATTGCGATTCTGGTGCTGGGCATTGGCTACTTTGTAAAATTTGCCATTGATAAAGATTGGATTAACGAGATTGGCCGGGTGTTTATCGGTATTCTGGCCGGAGGCTTGTTAATTGGGTTGGCACACCGGTTACGGCATCTACCGGCATTTAGCTCGGTGCTGGTGGGCGGCGGCCTGGCCGTGCTTTATTTTACCATTGCCATTGCTTTTCATGAGTACAGCTTGTTTAGCCAAACCGCCGCTTTTTTAATTATGGTGGTTATTACTGGCTTTTCTATCTTGTTGTCGGTGTCGTATAACCGGGTAGAACTGGCAGTAATTTCGTTGGTGGGTGGCTTTGCTACGCCGTTTATGCTGAGTACCGGGGCCGGCAATTACCTGGTTTTGTTTATTTACGTGCTGATTTTAAACGTAGGCATGCTGGTACTGGCTTACCTCAAAGGCTGGCGCATTATAAACTGGGTGGCCTACTTATTTACGGTGGTGCTGTACGGCGGCTGGCTATCTACCAGGGTGCTGGGCGTAAAAGAGGCCCCTTACCTGGGCGCTTTGGTTTTTGCCTCCTTGTTTTACCTGGTCTTTTTCCTGATGAATATTGTTAATAATTTAAAAGAAAAAGCCCGCTTTTCGGCCCCGGATATTACCATCTTACTCAGTAACACGTTTTTTTATTATACCGCCGGTATGCTGGTACTGGCCCAACTGCAGGGAGGTTTGTACCGCGGCTTGTTTACGGTGGCCATTGCGGTATTTAACTTTGGGTTTGCCTTTGCCTTGTTCCGCAGCCAAAAAGCCGACCGGAACTTGATTTACCTGCTTATTGGTTTAGTTATTACGTTTATCAGCCTGGCCGTACCCATTCAACTCGAAGGAAATTACATTACCATGTTCTGGGCTTTGGAGGCGGTGTTGCTCCTGTGGCTTAGCCAGAAAACCGGTTTACGGTTGGTCGCCTTTGGGTCGGTGGTGGTTATGGCCCTCATGCTGGTAAGTCTGGGCTGGGACTGGATAGCCGTTTACCTGAATTACCAGCCCCAAGCCCCTAAATTAGCGATACTCCTGAACAAAGGTTTTATTACCAGCCTTTTGGCAATTATGAGCCTGGTAGCCACTTTGCGCCTGCTGCAAGCCCAAACCGAACCCATCCAAATCCGGAAATTCCAAATTCAGATTCCGGGCTACAGGCGTACTTTAACCTTGGTATTAACCGGGGTGCTGTACCTGGCGTTGCTTTTAGAATTAAATTACCAATTAAATATTTATGTACCCTCGCCAGACAGCCGCATCATTATTACGGGCACTTATAATCTAGCCTTTATAGTGGGTTTGTTTTTGCTGGCGCGGTACCAACGGCAGCCGGTGCACCTGGGTTTAATTTTATTTATCGGCTTCCTGGGCATTGCGGCTTACCTTACTTATTACAGTGGGGCGGTAACCAACTTGCTTAAGGCCCACTTGCTGTACAGCACACCGGGCTTTGTAGGTTTTTACGTACACTACCTAAGCACCATTTTGGTAACACTTTTGCTATTCCTGATTTACCGCCACCGGCAGGTGCTGGCTAGTTTTCTACCCAAAGCTCCCGGCTTGCTGCTCTGGCTGCTTTCGTTTGCCATGGTGTATACCGCTAGCGCCGAACTACTGTACCATGTACTTTACTTTAAATTAACGGCCACTGCCCCCGGACAAACGGCGGCCATTGCGGTTTTTGAGCGTTTGGTGCGGCAAACAAATAAAATTGGCTTTCCTATTTTATGGGGCATTTGTGCGTTTGCGCTCATGTACCTGGGCTTACAAAAGAAAAACAAAACTTTACGCATAATTTCGCTCTCGTTGTTTGCCTTAACCTTGCTCAAATTATTTATTTACGACATCCGGGGAATTTCGGAAGGCGGCAAAATAGCGGCTTTTATCTCGTTGGGTGTGCTGCTCCTGGTTATTTCTTTTATGTACCAGAATATAAAAAGAATAATTCTGGCCGATGAAGCAGCGCCGTCGGTTACTCCCGAAAAAGAATAAAAATGGGTAAATATATTTTTTTTCTGCTGATTTTTCTGGGTAGGATTCCTGGGGCCACCGGGCAAAATTTCCGGTACGAGGCCCCTTTGCCCCCGGTTACGCAAGAAAACTTTTACAAAATTGCCATTACGCCACCCGTAGCAGCTCAGCTAAAACCAGACTTTTCTGATATCCGGCTTTTTAATGCGCAAAAGCAAGAGATGCCTTACCTGCTCCAACGCGAGCAACCCGTGCAAATCCGTAAGTTATTCCGGGAGTACGAAATTGTGCAGAAAACCCTGATTCCGGGCGGTAATACCACGTTAATATTGCGTAACCCAATCCGGAGTAAAATAGATAATATCCGTTTACTTATAAAAAACACCAACGTCCGGAAAAAAGCCCACCTCAGTGGCAGCAACGATGCGCAAAACTGGTACGGCATCGAAAATAATTACGATTTGCACACCCTTAACAGCAAAGCCGCTACCGCCGAAATTAACCTGTTAAATTTTCCGTTAAGCGATTACGAATATTACCAACTTGTTATTAACGACTCCACAAGTGCACCCCTGAATATTTTATCAGTAGGTTATTACGATACCTTTGCCGAAAACGGCAAGTACACGGCCCTGCCCCAGATCAATTTTACCCAAACCGATAGCAGCACCCTGAAACAAACCTTTATTTACTTTCCGGAGAAAAAACCGGTACACGCCGACAAGTTAACTTTTACAATAACCGGCCCCACGTATTACCACCGGCAAGCTACGCTGTACAGCGCGCAATACAGAAAAAAGAAACGCCGACGTAAAGCAGAGAAAACGTACGAACCGGTAGTCAGCTTTATGCTCCAGTCAGATAAAGAAAACACGGTGCTGCTAAGTAATTTTAAGTCTGATGATTTTTACCTGGTTATTCACAACCAGGACAATCCGCCGTTGCAAATAAAGCAGGTGGCTTTATACTTCCTGAACACGTATATAGTGGCTTCGCTGCAAAAAGAGCAAACGTACCGCTTACAGTTTGGCAATGCAGAAATGCCGATGCCCAGCTATGATTTAACGTATTTTAAAGATAACCTGCCCGCTGAACTTCCGGTTATTTCGCCGGTAAATATTAAAGCCATGCCTACACCTAGCCAACCGGCTCCGACTACCATTTTCACAAATAAAAATATTATTTGGGTAGCCATTGTACTGGTTATTGGCTTTTTAAGCTTTATGACTTACCGCATGATGCAGGAAACAGGCAAAGAAAAAGTTTAAGGTAATCAGAACAAATCCGCTGTATTAGGGAATTCTCTTATTAAAAAAATCCCAGCTGTTTGTAGTCTTCCGCAGGATTACTGCAAACTTTAAATTAAAACAGGTAGTCTCCAACTTAACACTGCCTGCAAATAAGCAACAACTACCCCCGTTTACCACCAGCATAGTCTATAGCACTGGCGCCATATAATGCACTGGTACCGAGTTCCTCCAATTTCATATAATGTTTTAAGTATCCTTCCGGAAACCCCAAACATCCAGACCTAAAATTCTACTGGAAAATATAAATAAGGAATTACTTGGCTATGGAATAATTTATTTCCACATTGATAATGAACCTAATACAATAACTTATAAGAACTTTATTATTACAGAATACCTAATTCAGGTGTAATAAAACCCGAAGCGTTATTTTAAATTAGCCAAAGTTCTGTGCTAAGCTATTATTAAGTTTACTGGTGATACATAAATAGAAATAATTGTAAGAACAGACATTAAATCAAAAGTAATGAAACGGGTTTTGCTATTTCTACTGTTCTTTGGCACTTCCCTGAAAGGCATTTCTCAGAGAGAAGCTACTAACTGGTATTTTGGCAAAAAAGCCGGATTTAATTTTAGTAATGCCAGCCCAGTTATGCTTAACAACAGCCCAATGGAGTCTGAATTTGCCTGCGCTACAATTTCAGATAAAACCACGGGTGAATTGTTATTTTATATGAATGGAGAAAATGTATGGAATCGACAACACCGAATAATGCCCAATGGAACCGGAATTATCCCGGGTAAACATCACCTTGTTAATATTGGCCACAATTATCTGTCTCAAGGTGCATTAATTGTTCCAGACCCCGGCAATTCTAATTGGTATTACTTGTTTACCCTTGATTTAGCTATGCCTTTGGCAAGTCTACCGGGCAATTTAACCGGGGCCATTACCGGACTTTATTACTCCGTTGTTGATATGCATTTAGATAACAATAATGGGGATATTATACCGTCAGGAAAAAATATTTTTGTCGCTGATGGATTGATTGAAAAACTGACGGCTGTTCCTCATACAAATGGGCGTGATTTTTGGATTATTACGCACGAATGGGCAAATAATGTTTTTCAGGTACGCCTGCTTACCAGTAATGGATTGGCTGAACCAAAACGTATAGCCATAGGCCCTCCAACCCCTTTTAACTTACCGGATACGGTTGGTTTAATTAATAATGGCCGGTTTGCAGGACATGAAGAATCAGCCGGAATTTTAAAAGCGTCACCCAATGGTAAGAAACTAGCTTGTTCTTCTGCAGGTAAAGGCCATGTAAGTCTGTTTGATTTTGATGCTTCTACGGGTAATATCTCTAACCAAATTGATTTAGGGAGTTTTATTGATGCTTATGCGTTATCTTTTTCTCCTGACAACACTAAATTATATATTGATAACTATAATTTAACACCTGATAAAAAAAGCAGAAATTTAATTAGTCAGTATGATTTAGAGTCTGGTGATACCAATGCTATTATAGCTTCGGGAAAAAGCATTATTTACGGGAACCCGAATACTAATATAAATATTACCCCTGAACACGCCGGCAGCTGGTTTTATGCATTGCAAATTGGTTTAGATGGCCGGATTTATGGTAATAACGGCTACGAACAATCTGGAAAACCTAATACTAATCACAACTATAATATGTTCGTGATTAATAAGCCAAATGCTTTGGGCTTTGCCAGCGATATACAATATAAACCTTTTGATTTTATTGCTGAGCAATCAAACGGAGGATTACCAAACTTTATGCAGAGTTACTTTAATGGTTTGGAGCCTAGAGATGATGATGGAATAGTATGTAGCCCAGATAGCGCAATTACTATTTTCCCAAACCCAACGAAGAACATCTTTAAAATTAACGTTAATTCAGTTTGCTTTCAAGTAAAAACAATCAGTATTGTAAACAGTATTGGTCAGAAAGTAGCTTCTCTGCCAATTGAAGAAGGCACGGGAGAAATAGACATGAGCAAGTTGGCTGCGGGCTTGTATTTGCTACAAATAGCAAATACAACAAAACAAATCATAAAGAAAGTAATAAAAATAAAGTAAAGAAGTGCATTCTAAAGCTGTTGCCCCCTTTTGACGCAAGTTTCCCCTGTTGTTTGTAATCTTCCGCAAAAGGACGGCAAACTTTTCATAAAAAGCAAAGTCTCCGACTTACTAGGCTTTACCCAAACACTTTACTTTTCTTTCATTCCCTCCAGAAAGCAATGGCGGCAGCGGGCTTCGTACGTGTCGGTTTCGCCGAGCAATATTTTTTGCGCCGAAGCCGCTTTCCGGAAAGAGTAAGAAGCAATATCGCCGCAGTTCATGCACACGGCGTGTACTTTGGTTACGTATTCGGCTACGGCCATAAGGGCCGGCATGGGCCCGAACGGTTTAGCCTGGTAATCGAGGTCGAGGCCGGCCACAATAACGCGGGCGCCGGTATTGGCTAAAGTCATGCAAACATCTACCAAGCCATCGTCGAAAAACTGGGCTTCGTCTATACCAACCACATCGCAGCCGCTGGCCAGCAGCAACATGTCGCTGGCAAACTGAATGGGTGTAGACCGGATAGCATTGGCATTGTGCGACACCACATCTTGGTCGTGGTAACGGGTGTCTACCGCGGGTTTAAAAATTTCTACCCGTTGTTTGGCCAGTTTAGCCCGGTTTAACCGCCGGATTAACTCCTCGGTTTTGCCCGAAAACATAGAACCGCAGATTACTTCTATCCAGCCGCGACCCGATGCATAATTTTTATTTCCTACCCGTGGTTCAATAAACACGCTGTTATCTTTTTATTCTTAAACTTTATTTGCGGCCGGTTTACGCCTCTTTTATATTCCTGCTCCGTGGCAAACCAACTTTTTGGAATGGGCTTTTCTTAAATTTAAAAGCTTCCATTCTATTAAATATTTATCTATCTCGCTTAGCTGTATTTATCCCAAATTAACTCTAAGGCTCTGCCACTAATCAGCCTAAACCATAAACTTGAAAATATACAATTTTTACCCAGAATAAACCTGATGCGGAAACTTAGTTTCTTCCGGTACTTGGCCAATGGCGGGCCCGGCTAAGGTACACTGGCAGGTAAGCCTTTCGTTTTCCCGCAATCGTCCTTGTGCCCGGTAGCGCTGTTCCGGAGCGGTTAAATCGCCAAATTCCTGTATTCCGGCTAAAACTATAATCCGACAGGTGGTGCAACGGCCTTTACCGCCACAGGCGTGCATCCAATCTATACCGGCTGCGCCTATGGCAGCTAATATTTTTTGGCCGGGTTCTACTAAAACCTCTTTCTGAAATAGGTTTTGCAGTATTAGTTTAAACATATTTTACTACCTTTACGAAGAGATATATAGGTAATGGAACACAAATATAATCAATTAAACCTGGAGCGGTACAGTACCTCTCTCGCTAAACTTTTGTGCGACCGCTGTTTTGCCGGTTCTCCCAGCGTTAATGGCCAGCAAATCATTGGTTTTACGCCGGTTAAGCAAGTAAACCTTTTTATCATAAAAGAGCTTTTGCTGCGCTGGAACCAGGAAATGGCCAATCTTAAAAGCCCTTACTTTGATTTTGAAAATGACGAGGTAAAAGAGGCACTGGTGCAATTTATGAATGTGTTGTCGCGGAAAATATTAATTAAGCGTCCGCATTTTGAGCCTTTGCTGGCTAAAGCCATTGCCGATACTTTTAAGTGGGTGTTAGACCCGGTAACGGCTTTCGAGGAAAAGTTTTTGCCCTTGCCCGATGCTATTACGGCGGCCAAGTTGCAAAGTAACCTTAAATATATTAGCCTGAACAAAGATTTGATAAAGGATTTTCTGGATAATCTGGGTTCCGGCAATTTAAATTATCACACGATTTTACACGAATTCAGGTCTTACCTGGCGGCACATAAGCAACAGTTAGTTCCGGTAACCGAGGTAATAGCTGAGTTTAATAATTTATTGCCTTTACAGGCCGAGGACCTATTAAACCGCCCGGCTACAGCTACAGCGCCCGCACCGGTACCAGCACCGCCAACTTACAAGCCTGCAGCCCCGGTAGCGCCCACTCCCAGTCCAATAAGCCAGCCAACCAGTGTTTCCGAGCCCATTGCCCCGGCTGTAACTCCGGAAAACCGGTTAAACGAAAAGTTCCGGACCGACAATAAACCAACTTTAAACGAACGCCTGGCTAAACCAGCTCCTATACTGGCCCATAACCAAATGGCAACCAAGATTGAGTCCTTAAAAGATTCTATTTCTATTAATCAGCGGTTTGGGTTTATTAACGAATTATTTAACGGCGAAAACCTACAGTATTACAATGCCATTAAAACTTTGGATGAGTTTAAAGATGCTGAAACCGCTAAAAATTTCGTACTCCAGGATTTGGCTCCCCGCTACGATTGGAGCAAAAAAGAAGACCACGTAAACAAATTATTGCGGTTAATAGAACGCAAGTTTGCCTGAGAAAAGTTGTAAGTTTTACGTTATAAGTCGTAAGTAAAAGCTTTTGGGTTGCTCATCACAACTTAAAACTTTTTACTTACGACTTATTACTTTTTACGATCGGGTTAAATCCTGTTTACGGTGGGTATCGAGGGCCAGCAGTATAAATAGCAAAATGGTAAACGACCACAGCGACGAACCGCCGTAGCTAAAGAAAGGCAACGGAATACCTACTACCGGTGCCAAGCCAATGGTCATGCCAATATTTACCAGAAAGTGGAAGAAGATAATAGATGCCACACAATAACCGTACGAACGACCAAAAACGGTTTTCTGGCGTTCCGAAATAAATATTATCCGCGACAGCAAAGCCATAAACAACCCGATTAAAAGTAAACTCCCAATCCAGCCGTGTTCTTCGCCAATGGTACAAAAGATAAAGTCGGTGCTTTGCTCCGGTACAAAATCGAACTTGGTTTGGGTGCCGTCCAGAAAACCTTTGCCGTACAAACCACCCGAGCCAATCGCAATTTTAGATTGCGTTACATTCCACCCAAAACCCAACGGATCGGCCTCCGGATTAATTAAAGCTTTAATGCGGTTTTGCTGGTGGGCCTGCAGAATATTATTCACAAAAAAATCGACGCTAAAAATCATTGCTACAATGGCCAGGTAAATAGGCACAATGGTGGTAAGACGCCGCAAAAGCCGCTGATTTAACCAAATAACCAAAGAGAATAAGACCGTAATAGTACCTACAATTATTAGTTTGGGTACCAGCAACGTAATAATAAAAATACCTACGGCAATGGTACCAACAATCAAAATCAGCGGCGACATACTTTCTCGGAAAAAAGCCAGCAAAAAAGCCGCAAACACCAACGCCGACCC
>NZ_JBMQUD010000129.1:0-23263 GCF_057359045.1 Adhaeribacter sp. | reverse complement strand
CTTAAGTGGTTTTGCCGTAAATGGTTTTATCTGGGCCTTAATATTTAGTTTAATATTATCAGTAATTACCGGCATTATAGATATGATTATTGGTTAATCAAATATCTAGTTTAAAGCAGAAAAGCCCGTTTATACGGGCTTTTCTGCTTTAAACTATTTTAAAAAATTGGCCTCTGATAAGAAATTAAAGGGCAATATTTTTACTTCTTAACCATTCGCGGCAAGCTTCGGCACATTCGCGGCAGGCTTCGGCGCATTTCTGGCAATGGTCATGGTCGTGTTTGGCGCATTCTTCGTAGCAAGCCTGGCACACCTCAATGCACTCGCGCATAACGTGCGGCGCATGCGGTGAATTTCGAGCTACCAATCGGGCGGTAAGCGCACAAATATCGGCACAATCCCAGTCGGTCTGAATACACTTTACCATCATTTTAACATCGTCTTCCTGCAGGCAAAGGGTAGCGCAAGTTTCGCAAGCAGTTATACATTTTATTAAAGTATGCTCCAGATTGTTCGTTCTTTCTGATTTCATATTTTTATCTTTTAAATTGTTTCGGATAGTTAAAATACGCCCCCTTAAGGAATTTAGTTATTCAGCCGGTTATGCCGGCGCTCATTTAGTCCGGTTTTTCCGGCAGATTGTGTACTTTTGTAACCGGTACTTTTGTTGGTTATGACGCGCACGCCCCACTCGGTTTTAAAAGAATATTTTGGCTACGATTCTTTCCGGCCCATGCAGCAATCCATTATCGAAACGGTTATGGCGCAGCAGGACTGCCTGGTATTAATGCCTACCGGTGGTGGTAAGTCGGTGTGTTACCAGGTGCCGGCCTTGGTTAAACTAGGTATCTGCGTAGTAGTATCGCCGCTTATTGCTTTAATGAAAGACCAGGTAGAAGCGCTGCGGGCCAACGGGGTAGCCGCTGGTTTCCTCAACAGTACTTTAAAAGCCGAAGAGCAGTACGCCATAGAAAATCAGTGTTTGGCCGGTCAGCTAAAATTGTTGTATGTATCGCCGGAAAAAATATTGTCGGCAGGATTTTTTTCGTTTTTAAAGCGCTTGCCGGTTAATTTATTTTCTATCGATGAAGCGCATTGTATTTCGGCGTGGGGCCACGATTTCCGGCCAGAATATACCCAACTGCGTTTTATAAAAGAGCAGTTTCCGCAGGTGCCCATTATTGCCCTTACGGCTACCGCCGATAGGTTAACCCGGCAAGATATTCTCCAGCAATTGCGGTTACAGGAGCCCAAGGTTTTTGTATCGTCATTTGATCGGCCAAATTTAAGTTTGAGCGTTTTGCCCGCTAAAAACCGCTTAAACAATATTACTGAATTTCTGCAAAACCACCGGAGCCAACCCGGTATTATATATTGCCTGAGCCGCAATACAACTGAGCAGCTGGCGCATAAACTCATGGGCTTGGGCTACAAAGCGGCCGCTTACCACGCCGGTTTGGCACCCCAGGTCCGGGCCACCGTGCAGGAAGCATTCCTGAAAGATAATTTACAGGTTATTTGCGCCACCATTGCTTTTGGCATGGGCATCGATAAATCTAATGTGCGCTGGGTAATCCATTATAATCTGCCCAAGAATATTGAAAGTTATTACCAGGAAATTGGCCGGGGTGGCCGGGATGGTGCCCGCGCTGCCGCTTTGCTTTTTTATAGCTATTCCGATGTAATGCGCCTGCGCAGCATGCTTACCGAAGGCAAACCCGAACAAGTTTCTTTACAGTTGGCCAAATTAGACCGGATGCAGCATTTTGCCGAAGCTACCATGTGCCGGCGAAAAATATTGCTGCAGTATTTTGGCGAAACCCAGGAAAGAGATTGTGGCAATTGCGATGTATGCCGCAACCCACCGGCTACTTTTGATGGTACTTTACTTGCGCAAAAAGCCTTATCGGCGGTAGCACGGGTAAACCAAAAAGCCTCTATGGGTTTACTCATTGATGTTTTACGGGGTGCCCGCAACCAGGCAGTGTTACAAAAAGGCTTCGATAAAATAAAAACCTATGGTGCCGGGCGCGATTTACCGGTACAGGATTGGCAAAGCTATTTACACCAATTATTAAACGCTGGCTTTTTAGAAGTAGCTTACGAAGAAGGCTATGCGCTCAGGTTAACCGAACGCAGTCGTAAGGTACTTTTTTCGGACTTAAAAGTTAATCTGGTAAAATTTGAACCATATACCGAAAAAGAAGCCGCTCCGGAAATTCGCAAACCAAAAAAAGAAATTATAAAAGACGAGTTGTTTGAGCGGCTGCGCACTTTACGGAAAAAAATTGCCGACGAAAAGCAAGTACCGCCCTACGTCATATTTTCGGATAGTACGCTTCTGGAAATGGCCGATGCCAAACCAACCAACCGGATTGCCATGTTGGCCATAACCGGGGTAGGTATGGTTAAGTTTGATAATTACGGGTTTGATTTTATAAATGAAATTATCGCGTTTGTTACCCAGCAGCAGGAGCAGGGGAATAAAGTAAAAGGTGCTACTCATTTAATTACCTACGAATCTTTAAAAAAAGGATTATCGCCAGAGGAGATTGCCACCCGTCGTAACCTGAACCTGCTTACGGTTTTCTCCCATTTGGCTACCTTATATGAGCAAGCCTACGAGGTAAATATTCACCAATACATAACCGCTACCGAGTACCAGCTAATGGAAAACATGATTCGTCAACTGGGCCCAGAAACCAAGTTAAAAGATTTTCACGAAGTTCTGGGCGGACAAATAGACTATTATAAAATAAGATTAGCAATAGCCATTTACAAAAGAAAATATAAAACCCAACCGGTGTAAAACAGAAAAAGCCGCTCTTGAGCGGCTTTTTCTGTTTTATGTAATTGAAGAACAATAATTAATATTTTGCAATTGGGTCGGCCCAGCTATCTCGGTCGCCGATTACGTTGCCGTTGGTGCCAATGGAATTGCCTCTGAGTAAAAGTAAACCTGCTACGTGCGGAGCAGCAAAAGAAGTTCCGTAGCCGGAGGTATACGTGCCGTTTTTGCCGGTAGTAGTAATATTTACCCCGGGTGCAGCCCGATCTATAGGAGCGCCAAAGTTAGAGTTGTTCCAGAAATATTTGTTCTGGTCCATAGCCGAAACGGTGTATACATTGGTAGCATTTACCCGTTGCGGCGAAGAGTTAGTACAATCAGTGGCATAGTTACCGGCCGCAATCGAAAAATAGATACCTTTAGCCGCAGCAGTTTTTATTACATTGTCTAAAGTTGTAGATGGTGCAGCCGCTAAACTAATATTTACCACATCACCGGCTTTACCATAAGTGCTTACATGGTTTACCGCTCTGATTAAATTAGATAAACTACCATTCCCGGCATCATCTAAAACCCGTAAAGCAACAATGGTGGCATTTGCCGCAACCCCAACCACACCAATGTTGTTGTTTTTAGCTCCAATAATACCAGCTACCATGGTGCCATGGCCGTAACCATCCTGTACCGATGTTAAACCAGTAACAAAACTGGTACTACGGGCCACATCTACGTTTAAATCGGGGTGGTAAACATCTACACCACTATCCAAAACCCAGGCAGTTCTGCCGGTACCGTCGCCGCGGCCAACCATCGCCACGCCCCACGGAATGGTTTGCGCTTGTTGCGCCGGCATGGTATAGGTAGGCGTAGCCGATTCAACAGAAGCCGGTACAAGGGTTTTGTTTAAATCATTGGCCAGGTTGTTTTTCCGGATGGAAATGAGTTGGTCGGGTTCAATAGAGGCAACCTCAGGATTATGGAGCAAATTGCTAACCTGGCTTTTAGTTAGTTTACCCATAAAGCCTTTTATTCTCCCGTCAAATTTCTCACTTATATCAACTGTTTTTAAATTTTTTGCTACCACCAGTTCATCTATTGTCTCCGATGCGTTTTGACCATTGTTTTTAAATACAACAATGTATTTACCTTCAAGAGTGTTACTGGCTGCCGAGGCGCCTTTGGCAGTATTTGCCTGCGGAGCTTGTTCTTCGAGAACCTGGTCTTGCTGGCACCCAGCCATAGAAAAAACGGAGGCCAGTGCAAAAAATGAAACAGCTTTGTGAAATTTGGTTGCCTTCATAGAAAAGTGTATGCGTTAATAATATTATTAGTAAAATGGGAAATTGATTTTAAACCAGTTCTTCTAAGATAAAAATTAAGATTTTAAAAGATGATTGCGTAACATTATTTTTTCAGGATTAAGTTCAGGATTAATCTGGTAAATACCAAATATTTTTTCAAGTCAACTTATAAAAGTCATAAAATATTAAAATTTTGAAATTATTATTAATTAGGTATAATTAAACATTTGGTTTATAAAAAACTGTAAATTAAATATTTGACAAAAATAAACAAAATAAATATCGATAAATTTAACTAGTTAGAACCCTGGTGAAATTGTTTTTGTGCAAACCTGAAAATGTTTCAAAAACAGAGTATAATTTAAGTAAATATTAATATTTTAAGTTTTATATATTTAAAATAATTAATTTAATTGAGCCAAAAGAAACTTTGTTTTTATAGATAAGAAAACAGTTTTGCTAAACAATTAACTAATATTTAGAATTTTATAACTAAAAAAATTAGTATAAGTAAGATAAATTAGTTACATTTACAAAATATAAAATCTTATAATTATTCATAAAATATCAGGCTAATGGTTGATAACAACTTAAAGTATCTGAGAAAGAAAAGTGGATTTACGCAAGCTCAATTGGCTGAAAAATTAAATATTAAGCGGTCGTTGATTGGGGCGTATGAAGAGGGGCGGGCCGAACCAAAACTTAGTACTTTGGTGAATATTGCTCGGTTATTTAATATTTCCCTCGACCAATTGGTAACTTTAGAACTAAGCAAAACCGATTTAGACATTCATAAAAATCATGATGCCGGCGGCGGTAAATTGCGGGTGTTGGCAATTACGGTAGACAAAGATGATCGGGAAAATATAGAACTGGTGCCGCATAAAGCAAGCGCGGGTTACCTAAATGGCTATTCTGATCCGGAGTTTATTGAAGAGTTACCCAAGTTCCGGTTACCTATGCTTAATACCACTGGTACCCATCGGGCTTTCGAAATTAAAGGTGATTCTATGTTGCCTATTGCTTCCGGCACCGTAATTATTGGCAAATACATCGATGATTGGTCGCAGATTAAAGATGGTACGCCCTGCATACTGGTGAGCCAGAACGAAGGCGTGGTTTTTAAACGGGTTTACAACAAAATAAAATCCGATGCCACTTTAAAGCTACACTCCGATAATCCGGTTTACCAGCCTTACGACTTATCAGTAGAAAATATTTACGAAATCTGGGAAGCCAAAGCTTACATTAGCAGTAGTTTCCCGATTGCCGATTTCTCTTTAAGTAAACTAACCTCTATTGTAATGGATTTGCAGCAAGAGGTAATTAAATTAAAAAAGGCCTAATTTTTAAAGCTGAGATTAATTCTCTGAAAATCCTTCCGGTAAATGCGGGAAGGATTTTTTTTGCTCAACAAAGTAACCTTTGATATTATAATACTATCTAATAAGAACTGCTCTTTAAAAAACAGTTTTGTCACCAGACTTCGTTGCAGGAATCTATTACCTTTATATAGAAATTATTCTGCTATTTCGACAAGTTTAACATGAACCCAATCTTTTAAGCGCATTAACTAATTGATAAGGATATTAAATAAACAATCACTTAAGTATTCGATTAAGATTAGTTTATTTAAAACAAACATAACCAGTTGATTGCCGTAGTTTGTATATAAATTATTATCTATATAATTAAGATTGGTTTATAAATAACCCCAAACTATGGTAGAATTAATAAAAGCTTCTGATAGACATTTTACGTCGGCTGATTGGCTTAAATCTTATTTCTTGTTTTCATTTGCCGATTATTACGATCCGAAAAATGTAAGTTTTGGGCCTTTGCGGGTTTTTAACGACGATGTAATTGCGCCTAACAGCGGGTTTCCGCAGCACCCACACGCCGAAATGGAAATTATTACCCTGGTATTGGAAGGGGAAATAACCCACGAAGATAGTTTGGGAAATAAAACCATTATTGGGGCCGGCGAAGTACAGCGCATGACCGCCGGCACCGGGCTGGTACACTCGGAACATAACAATACTGATAAAGAGGTGCACTTGTACCAATTATGGTTTATTCCGAATAAACAGAATTTAGCGCCTTCTTACGAGCAAAAGCCCGCCGATTTTTTGGAAGCTAAAAATGAATTAATACCCTTGGCTACCGGCCAGAAAGTACTCGAAGATGTCGTTTACTTAAATTCCAATTCTACGGTTTACTACGGCGATTTAAGGGAAGATAAGGAATACAATTTCCAGACCTTTAATATCCGGCAATCTTTGGTTTATCTGATAACCGGCGAGATGTTTATCAATGGTTACCAGGTTTTCCAAAACGACCAACTCCGGATTACCGATACTGATGCCATTACCTTTAAAGCCACCCAAGACAGTACTTTTATTTTAATTGATGTGCCAGCGGTAACAGCAAATTATTAATTTTAATAACGTATATAAAACAAAAGCCGGTTTATGCCGGCTTTTGTTTTATTATAACTGAAAAATTAAATTAAGCTCAAATTTATAAGGGCACAAAATTTTCTGGCGTTTTATAACTTAAGATTAATCCAGCAACGGCAAGTCTTATATTCTTACTTCTTCAAGACAAAAATTAGTCCTGGATGCCCGTTAAGTTAGCGATCAGGTGGGCGGGTTCGGGTTTGTTCTGGATTAAATTAAGATTAGCCAGCGTATCGAGTACCTGCTGTACCGTATCTAAAGGCACCGTTGCTTCTGTAGCCCAATGGGTAGCTTTAAACCAGGTTTCGGCATCGGCGGGTTGTAAATTAAAACGTTCGGCCACCAGTTGGCTGGCTGCGGGGTTTTGCATAAATTCCTGGTTGGCCTGGTGTATAACCGCCAGGAGTTGTTGCAGTTCTTTTGTATACTTCTCTATTATTTCGGTGCGGGCGGCAATTACAAAACAAGGCCACGGCGTAGGGCATTCACCTACCCGCCGAAATTCACCGCTATCTACCAACGGTTTAGTCATAAACTTTTCCCACATAAAAACATCGGCGTGGTTATTTTTAAAAGCCTCACGTGCGCCATTTATGTCGCCTACCAATACCAGTTCGAGTTCCGTCGGATTCCAGCCTTGTTGGGCGGCATTTACACAGGCCATTAAATGTGAACCGGAACCCATCCGACTCACCGCATACCGTTTATCAGCCAATTCGTTAATATTTTGTATATCCGAGGAAGCCGGTACGTGAATCCCCCAGATTAACGGCGACGCAACGTAAATACTGATTATCTTACTATCGTTGCCTTTCGCAATATCAGCTATAATCCCTTCGGTTAATAGTACGGCTATATCCAAAGCCCCGCTCCGCAAATCTTTGGCCATGGCACCGGTTCCGCCTGGGTAATCTTGCCAGGTAATATTTAAATTTTGTTGGGCAAATAATTCGTTTTCCAATGCCAGGTACCAGGGCAAATTAAAATGCTCGGGTACGCCACCCACTTTAAAATTTGTCTTATTCATAGTTTTTATAAGTATGTACTTACCCGTATGTGGTAAGATGCGTTTTAATGTAACAGTTCAAAATATCAGGCCTCCGGTTTAATAAACCTTTTTAGAATATTAAAGTTTGAACAATTCTTTCTTCCTAAATTCTCACCAGCTACAGACATAAATTTATTCCGGCATTAATTCTTGCACCGAGGGTTGTAGTTCAGTTTGGGCTTCTTTTAATATTTGCTGGTCTAAAGATTTAGAAGTACGGGCCCCTAGGTTTTTTAATAATTCTACTTTTTTAATCAGGTTGCCTTTGCCCTGGCTCAGTTTATTCAGCGCCGACTGGTAACTGGTTTGGGTATTATCAATTTGCCGGCCAACGGCTTTCAGGTCCTCTACAAAACCCACAAACTTATCGTACAGCAAGCCACTTTCTTTCGCAATCCGGAGTACGTTTTGTTTTTGCTTTTCCTGTTTCCAAACGCCTTCTACGGTACGCAAAGTAGCCAGCAGGGTAGAGGTGGTTACAAAAACAATATTGTGGTTAAGCGCATCAATAAATAAATCGCGGTCGTGCTGCATAGCCAAATTAAATGCCGGCTCTATGGGTATATACATCAGCACAAAATCCGGCGAGTTTAACCCAATTAAATGGTGGTATTCTTTTTTGCTAAGGTCGTGGTAATGGGTCCGGATGGATTGCAAATGGCTGGCCAGGTAAGTTGGTAAGCGGTTTTCGTCTTCGCAACTGCAATAGGCCTCGTACGCTACTAACGAAACTTTTGAATCGATAATTAAGTGTTTTTCGCCGGGTAAATTTACGATTACATCGGGGCGGTAATATTTATTGTCTTCGTTTTTATAAACCGTTTCGCGGTAATAATGCTCGCCCAGCCGTAAGCCTGATTTTTCGAGTAGCACCTCGAGCAAATATTCGCCCCAATTGCCCTGGGTTTTGCGTTCGCCTTTTAAAGCTTTGGTTAAATTAATGGCATCCTGGCTCATTTGCTGGTTTAAGCCGGCCAACATGGTAATTTGTTCTTTTAAGGCAATATTTTCTTTCAGGCTTTTCTCGTAGGTAGTATCTACTTTGTTTTCGAATTCCCGGATGCGCTCTTTTAGCGGCATCAGAATATTTTCCAGGTTTTCGGCGGAAGCCCGTTTAAAATGTTCGGCGTTGTGCAACAGCACCTGGTTCGATACGCTGGAAAACTGTTGTAAAAACGAATTACGCAACTCTTCCAACTCCGCTTTTTGTTCCGTTAATTTTTGCTTTAAATGGTAGAGGTCGGTTTCGGTTTTGGTCAGTTCGGTTTGTAAACCTAAAATATTCCCCCCCAAGCTTTTGATATCGTCTTTTAGCTGGGCATTTTCTTTTTGTTTATCGGTAATTTGTAATTGTAGCACCGATTGGGCAACCTGCGCCTGTTGCAAATCTTTCTGCCAGCTAGCGGCTTTCTGCCTAAAATAAATATACGCGGCCATTATTCCCGCCATAAATCCTATCAATCCGAATAAAATGTCCATTTGGTGAAGTTAAGACAAAAAGCGCTGGCGCACAAATAAGCCTGTTTTACTAACCTAACCAGAGCAAAAATATTATCCTGATCTGAAATGGAAATAAATTTATTTATAAGCCTAACCCTAAATCTTAGACCTGAAAATACTATTATTAGGATACATACCTTCTGCCTCGGTCGTTCTATTAAGAATCATTCTCTGATTAGGAAGTTAGATAGGTTATTAAGTTTAAGCTGCCGTATGGCTTTCTACCCAGAAAATTTCCTCCCGGAATGACCAGAAAGTGAAGGAAATTTTATAAATGATGAGTCAATTTAAAGTTGTGTTCTAATCTTAGTAATTACAAGTGAATGGCTAACGTCAACTTTAGGATAATTTATATTGCGGCGATTATTGGCTACAGAAGTTGTTCGTAAATAATCCGTTAGGTTGGTTCTCCTTCGCTTTCAGTTGAAGAGGTTGGGGATATGGTGTCATTATTTAACCAACTCTTTAATGCGGCCTTCTTCTAAATAAATGCATTGGTTAATCCAGGTCGGAATTTCTTTGGGGTAATGACTTACAAAAATAATGGTTTTGGTTGGGGTAGCGTAAGTGGTAAGTAATTCTTGTGTTTTTTGGATGAGTGCGTCGTTCAGGCCTTGGTACGGCTCGTCCCAGATTAGCATTTCGGGGTTTTTAAGCAACGACCGGATAATTAAAACCAAACGCTGTTCACTGGCCGATAATTGCAGAAAGCTTTTGTTTTGCAGAGCGGTAATCCCGTAAAACCCGAAAAAATTATTTACCAGTTGCGCTTCCGCGGCGGTTAATCTTCTTTTGGGAAATAAGGTATCGAAGAAGCCGGTAGCAGCCACGGTGGCCGCCGGTAAGTTTTGCCGGAAATACAGGTGCAACTCCGGCGACACAAAGCCAATCCGCTTTTTTATGTCCCAAATGCTTTCGCCGGAACCTTTACGCCGATCGAATAAGGTAATTTTATTGGCAAAAGCCTGCGGATTGTCGCCGTTTATTAAACTGAGCAAAGTGGTTTTGCCCGAACCGTTGGGGCCCGCTAAGGCCCACTTTTCGCCCTGACAAATGGTCCAGTTTATGTTGTCCAGAATAACTTTCTGGTCGTAGCGGATGGTGGTAGCTTCAAATTTTACTGCAATTGCAAAATCAGGTATAGTCTGGTGGGTAAATAAAGTTGAAGCTGCTGTTGTGGTCTCGGTATTGGTCGTTTTCTGCTCCTGCGGCCATTGTTTTTGCAAAAATTTGGAGCGGGTATAAGAGCCAGCTATGGCAAAGTTATCGAGGGCCAGCACATGGGTAACACTTTCGGGAATATCGTTGGGGCTGGTAACCAGTACCACCTGCGTGCCTTGCTGTATTAATTGCTTAATTAAATTTTTAAAATCCTGACGGGCTTGTTGGTCTAAACCGGTAAAAGCATTGTCCAGAATTAACAAGCGTGGTTGCCGCAACAGCGCCTGGGCAATCAGCATTTTGCGGGTTTGCCCATTCGATAATTTAATGACTTCTAGTGGTAATAATTCGGTTAAGTTTAAAAGCTGAATTACTTCGTCCCAGACCATTTGTGCCGGGGCGGCGGCAGCCGTTGTTCTGGTTAAATATTCCATTACGGTTGTAATGCCCTCGGTGTCGGAACTGTTGTAGCGTTGCTGGTAATAAAAGTGGCCGTAATCGAGTTCTCGTTGCTGCGGCTGAAAAGAAATAAACGACACGTAATTTTTTAACTGCCAGTACGCTTCTGAATTGGGCAAAAACCGGTAAGTTACTTTACCGCTAACCAGGCGGTGTTTTCCGGCTAAAGCCTCGGCCAGGGTGGTTTTACCGCTACCCGCCGGACTGGTAATGGCCCAGGTTTCGCCGGTTTTGATGGTCCAGGTAATATTTGTAAGAGCAGGTCCGTTAAAACGGGTAAAACCCGCCGCGCTTAATTCTAAAAAAATAGTATCTGGTAAGTTAGCGGCCGCAGTACTCATGCAAAAAGAAGCTTTTAGCGGCAAGTTAAAAATATTTGGGTAAAGCCAACCGGGAAAAGAATAGCCGGTACAATAAAAAAGGCCGGGATTATCCGGCCTCTTTCGTTTACAGGGAAAAAATAAAATTATTGCGCTTCTAGGGTCATGGTGCCGTTAGGGCTTTGCAATTTCATTTCGTCGTCGGTTAAACTAAGCACCTGAAAATTTTCGGTAACCGATGAGCCAACAAATTGTAGTTGCAGGTTTTTGGCCATAGGGTCGTAAGTCCATTTACCCGAAGCATTTTCGGTAGCCGACCGCATGCTAAAAGAGCCGTTAGAGAAAAATTGCATTTCTTCTTGTTTTTCAGCCCCGGTAATTTTATCCTTATCGCCGCTGGCATTGGCTTGGCGGGTGGCTTTCCAGGTCTTGCTATCGGTGCCCGAAATGGTAGCAGCCGTACCTACGGTATCTTTAGACTTACAGCTAACGGCTACCAATAACAGCAATACCACCAGCTGCGCCAGGTAATTTCTTAAGAAAGTAATTTTCATAGTTTTCTTTTTTAGTTTTAAAACAACAGTATACAACTAAGTATAATCCTTAAACACATTTAGTTTTTTGAATGTTACGGTTTATAATTCAAATAGGTTAATGCTACAGATTAAGTAAATAATTTACACATCAGCAAAAGGCAAAATAACAGGAATAATTTATGCGGGTGTTTATAACTATTTTAAGGGTTAGGCGTAAGCTTAATTGGTTAAAGCTGCCAAAGCAGTTAACCCTAAATTAGTTATAAGCTATATAAAGACATAAAACTATGGGATTGTTTGATTTTTTTCAGAAGGGAAACGAAAAACCTGCGCAGCCGCAGGCTAAACCCAATACTGCCAACCAGGTACACCAACCGGTAGCGCAGCCGGCGCAACCCGCCCAACCAGCTGCTCCGCAAAAAGAATATTATACCGTAAAAAGCGGCGATTCTTTATCTAAAATTGCGAAACAACTGTACGGCGATGCCAATGCCTGGCACAAAATTCACCAGGCCAACACCGACCAGATTAAAGATCCGAATTTGATTCATCCGGGTCAGAAACTGGTGATTCCGAGATAGATTTTTTGAGGTTCGATATTCGAATTTTCGATTTAAATAAACCCGGCAGGTTTTTAAAACTTGCCGGGTTTATTTTTTTACCGGGCGCAGATGCCCCGGTAAGGGCAGTACTGACAAACTTCTAAATCCTGCGTTTTATGAATGGGCTGCGCCGGGTCCAGCATGTTGCGCACAAATTCTGTCAAATATTCTTCGGTGGTCTGAATAAACTCGGCCTGGCTACCCGGCGTTTCTTCTGAAAAAGCAATATCGGAGGTCATTAGTCCGGCATTGAGGTTCCGGAACGAAATAATACCGGCTTCTACTTTCCGGACCGGGATATTGCCTTCTAATTTCCCATCGGCCTCCAGTTGTTTGGACATTAAATAGCGGTACAACCAGAGCTGGCGCACTTTGGCGTATTTGCGGTCGGTGAGCAGGTGTTCTTTTACGTGCTCGGGTTTTATTTTTAAATCGGCGGGGTTCACCAGCCCGGTTTTATAATCGATTACCCGTACGGCTTTTTCGTTCGCATCTATGCGGTCGGCTTTACCGGCAATTTTTACCGGTATTATTTCGCCGTTAATTTCTACGGGCAATATAGTTTCCATTACCTGTTCCAGGCTTAAAATACGCAGGGGCAGGTCGGGGGAGGCGGCTTGTTTTTGCAGATAATTTTCGAGGACCTGGGTGGCAATTTTGGCGAGCAGGTAATTCATGCCTTGTTCGGGCATGTGTTGCAACGGCCCGGCTTTAAAAGCTTTTTTTACCTGCTGCGGCAAGGTGGCCAGCATTCTGTTTATGTCGGCGGTAGTTATTAGTAAATTCTGCTCCTGGAAAGGGCGGAAATAATCTTCGAGTACTTTGTGCACAATATTTCCGAACTGGTCGGCGCCAATTTCTTCTTCCACTTCCACGGTTTCCTGAATGCCGGCAATTTTGGCAAAATAATATTGCAGCGAGCAGTTGATGTACATATTCAGGTGCGACGGGTACAAACCTTTTGCCAAAGCTTTTTTTAGGCTGGCCAGCACCTGCTCATCTTTCTGAATAATAATATCTGGCTGGTAATTTTTGCTTTCGTGCTGCTCTACTACGGCGGTCAGGTCGCGGAAAGTAATATTGGGATTGGCCGGAACCAGGTGGTGTTGCAGTTGCAAAATAAAACGGCTCTTTTCGCCGGAGCCGTAGGTATCGGAAGGCAACACGTACAACAGGTTTATTTTTTTTGCCCGCTGCAGCAGCCGGTAAAAATAATACGAAGTCATGCTTTCCTGTTCGGCGTACGTGGGCAGGCCAAAGGTTTTCAGCACGTCGTACGGCATCAGCGACTTGTGCTTTTTGGGCTGCGGCAGAATGTTTTCGTTGACTGATAAAATAATCAGGTTCTCGAAATCGAGCGCGCGGGTTTCCAGGAAACCCATTACTTGTATATCCGAAATCGGTTCACCGCTGAATGGCAAACGCGTTTGGGCAATATTTTCGTAAAGGAACCGCTTAAAGCTGCGCACTGATATTTTTTGCTGCCGGCAATCGAAAATGGTATCGAGCTTTTTTACCAGCGTGTAAAAAATATACAGGTATTCAGTTTCGATGGGGTTCTCGGTCTGGAACTGGTAAACCGTTTTGAGTAAATCTATCAGGTCGTAGAACGAAGCCACAATATCGTCGCAGTTGCGCCAGGTTTTAAACAAGGCGGCAAACAGCGGGTGGTCGTGGCCGAGCCCAAGCAACTCGCTTGCCGAAAGCAGTACCCGGTTTTTACTTATTATTTCAGCGGCGGCCCGGCTAATCAGGTTTTGGTGGTTTTGTTCCTCGGTGGTGCTGTTCAGGTAAGTTTCGTAGCGCCGGATAAACGGGTGACTCAGAATTTTATTTACCGTGAGGTGGTGGTACATATTCACCTTGTAACCGCTGGCGTTTGGCTGCAAAACGCCGGTCAGGTGCAAATCGAAAAGTAAATCAATTAAGTTGAAGAGGGGAGTGCCTTTAAAGGTTAAACCCATGGTTACGTTGTAATCCGGAATGTCTTCGCTGATGGAGTGCAGCACCGGCAGTAGCATGGTTTCGTCGGGCAGCACAATGGCTACCTGGGCGTTGGGGTTTTCGCGACGGATATCCTGCAGTAACTGGCCGGCAATTTTGCCCTGCATGCTGGCGTTGGCTACCGCAATGGCATTTATCTCTTTCGTATCAGTTTGCAGCAGGTTCTGCTGCCATTTCCAATCGGGCAGGGGCCAGCGCTTTTTGTACCTTTTCAGGAAATGGCCGGCGCGGTTCTGTGAATCTTCCTGCATGTAAAAGTCATCCGAATCAAACAGCACTTCGGCTTTTTTGTCCTGCAGCAGCGTCCGGATAATTATTTCTTCGGAGCGGGTAATGGCGTTGAGCCCGATAAAAACAAACTGGTGACAGGTGGTGCGCCTTACGAGTTCGGTAATGTGTTCGGCTACGTAACGGTAAGCCATGCCGGTATACGCCTGCTTTTCGGCTTTCAGCTTTTGCCGCAGTTTTCCGTAGGTTTTCTCCAGGTTATCCCAGAGCTTAAAATATTTCTGCACCAGCGGCGAAATTTCGAAGCCCATCCGGTGCGGGTCCCAGCGCTCCAGGGCTTTGGCCTCGCTAACGTACTCAAACAGCTTTTTCGTATCCACCACTTCCTGGTCCATCCGGCTGAAATCTTCGAGTAAGGTACTCGCCCAGGTAACAAACTGGTCGAAATCAATGTGCGGATCCAGGTCCTGCAAAATATCGAATAAATCGAGTTGCAGGTGAATGGGCTCGAGTACCTCTACTTTGGCCAGCCGGCAAATAAAGTCTTCCATGGAAGAAACCTCCGGCGACCAGATGCCTTCGGTGGCAACCAGGGCCAGTGCATTTTTAAAATAAATGCTCGCCCGCCGGGTAGGCAGTACCACACAAATCTGGCTGATGTTTTCGGGGTATTTGTTATAAATGTATTCGGCTGCCTGGTGCAGGAATGATTTCATTTAGGGATTTTTTGTGGATGCAGCTGCTTGGCAAAGTTAAAATTAAACTTTAAAAATATTATTAAACAAGCAGCATTGGATATTTAGTTAAAAGTAAAATGGCAATTAGGTTCATGATAAAATAAGAACTTATTTAATTACTTTTTCATATTTACCATTTTACCTCCTACTATGTTGCCAAAATAGAGCCGACTTGGAGGTACGAGAACCACGTCCAAGTCGATAAAGTAGTTTGTAAGATGCACCTCGTAGCTGTGGAGTGGTTAACGAACAGGCATTGCTGCAGTTTGGGCGTTTGAAATACGTCACGCTGGAACTGCTGATAGCTATACTGTTGCTAATGTATTGTTCATTAGCCAAACTCATATTGTCACGCCTGAACTGCAGTCGAATTTTTTGCTGCTGCCAAGGCTTACAACGTCCAGCCCAAATTGCAGCAATGCCCTTGTTGGTGGCAGGTTTCGTTTTCGTTTACTTCATCGTTGCAATAAAATCGGAATATTTTCTCCTCCGAGATTATTCAGTCCTACTGATGTTTTCGCAAATTCGAAAGAAAAATAGATGTTGCGACCCGCACCTAAACTTTTATAAAATGCCTTGGCAAATGCAATTGCTGTATCCTGAGGGACTTTATCTTTCATACCGATTACATTAGGAATATGTTGATTTATGATATGTCCTTGGATCTCAGAAAAACATGAACTTAGGAAAACACAAGCTAATTTATCAGAAAATAATCTGAACAACTGTGCTAAAGACTCATTGTTGGCAGTCATATTTGTATTATCGAAACCGTGTAAAACAATACCTTGCCTAACTCCATGTCCCGAAAAATGGATAATATCTGGATTTGAATTTAGTAGCCCATCTTCTAAATCTCCAATTCTTGCTGCATTTTTTCTAACAATTGAAAACTTATCTCTGAATTTTGCCTTACGAAGTTCCTCTTCAATATCCCTCATCTCTTCCTCTAAGCGAAGCCTTGCAGTTTGTTCTGGGTTTGCTGTAACAAATAGAATTGTTATTGCACCTGTTAAATAACCGTCTTCAGCCTTCTTATCTACTGCTTTATTTTCCTTGTCTTCATCGTATAGCTTATTCAACAAGTCTAATATTGCAAAGGCAATTTGGTTTTTCTCCAACACCTGTTCACCATAACCTAAAGTTCCTCTTATCACAGAGCGATTGTGTTGATTTAGTCTTGCTTTAATAGCTATTGCATCATGTAGATAGACTTTTTTTTTCGAGTTAGTTCCAATGTCTGCAATTAATTCGTCTAAAGCGACTTCTACGCTTCCGTTCGCTATTTGATTCCTTAAATTATTGACTGAGGCCTCCATTTTTTTTAGATTTTATTGTTGATATTGTTTTGAACAAGTTTAATTGGGCATCACTTGGCTCAATATCCAAAATATCTTCTAATTGGGCATCTGCATCACCTTTAAAAGTAACAGTTGGATATTTTAAAACTTTTATATCAAGCCCAAAAATAGTATCGAGAGAATAGTCTTCTGTACTTGTGTATGCATGGCCGTTTAAGTTGATTCCGAAAGCTCCACCCCTTGCATTTCCTTCAAGTTTGAAGTATTTCTTCCTAAGTATATTTTTTTGAACAAATCCTGTGACAGCTAAGATGTAGCAAATGTTATCGTCATCGTATAAATTTTTATTTTCTTCTTTCCATGCCTTTAAACTTGTTCTCCATCCATCTGCATGTACTTTTACAAGTCCCGTAGCTTGATTAGTTACGATAACACTAAAAGCGGACTTTTGGTCTAATTCAGAAGATAAGTAGTTTAAAGCATCAATGCCCATTGATAAGCCTTTATCAATAATAAAAGAACTTACTGTAACTGGCTCTTTTATTTTGGAATTATCATTAATTTCTACTTGAATCGGTAATTCAAAAAATACTGGATTATTTTCAGAAATGAATTTTCCTGGGCATTGCCCTCCTTCCTTTCTGATAATTATAACTTCACCCAACAATGAATAAGGGTCTCCAATATATGCGTCTTTTCTAACTAAAAGATGATTCTCCTCAATGCGGAGCAATCTTTTCGCTTCTTCAATTGCAGGCGGAGAAGTTTGCCCCATGATTTCATTCATTCCATGTTCAATGTGGTTTATATCCATTTGTTTACCCATTTTCTTAAAATATTTGGTTTACGAATTCAAGCTCTACTGGTCAATTTTCTATCGTTACACTTTATTCCTTGTTTTCCCTTCTTTTATTTCATCATTCAGCTTTGAGCCAATTAATAAATAATAGAAAAGCTCATTCTTTCTGTGAATTTTTACTACGAAATATATAAAAAATCCTTTCAGTACAAGGATGAAATAAAGAACCCACATCTTTACTGTTGCGAAATATTCACTTATAACTTCTTTCTCTTCCCTTTCGAAAGTTTTACCTGTCGCTGCTTCGAATAAAGAAGGGTCAAATAAAGTAAACAATAATTGTATTGCTGCATATAAGTAAAGAATCCAAAGTTCCCATTTTTGAGGCTCGATGAATTTGCTGTCTAACCTTCCAATTACCAAACATAATCCTACAGCTACAACAGCACCGCTAATTGTTCTACTAATTAATTTAAATATCCCATAGTTATCTGGAGAGCTATAAATAAGATTTCCTAATATGTAAAGAAACAATGCAATAACAAGTACTCCAAACTCTGCTTGTATATTTAAATTTTGCTCAAAAACTTTATTTTTTTCGGGAGATGGCTTAATTGTATCATCCGTGATTATACGATATAAAACGAAAAGAAAGAAGGCTTCACTACCATTTATTACAACATCCACATATTCTTCAAAATCTGTCGATAGAAATTTTCCTCCAGAACTTTCTACACATGCTTGAACGTAATATAATACATATAATCCAAGAAACGATATACCTAAATATCGCCACCATTTTCCAAATTGTTTGATGCCTTCATTAGCTCTTTCAGAAAACCACTTTAGGTCATCAATCCTATTTCCAAATTTTCCACGAATGAAATCACTAGCATCTAGTATGAACTTATCTACATTTACCCTTGGCTTAATTGTGTAAAGAACCATGCAAGTAAGTAGAGAAATTTGCAACACTAAATTCAAAGTATAAGGTATTGAAAAATGACTTGGTTTTATCCGGTAATAGATTATCAAAGGTATAATACTTGTTAATACAGCTGTAGTGATAAAAACCCAAAGAAATGAGAACTTACTTTCTTGAGGAGTACTAATTGAATGAACCTTTAATATATTTTCAGCTAGATTTACTTTATAGTCTCTTAAACCTTCATCTTCAACGGTTACCAAGACCCTTTCAACGTTTCCAATAGCACCATGATAATCACCTTTTCTTTCTGCTTCTTCTGCCTCTTGAATTAGATGATTAACTTCTATTTCAGCTTTATCAACTGTATTTAGTAAACCAATTATAATTTTATTTCTTTCTTCATTATTTGCATTTCCCCGAATTACTTGATTATTCCAGTTTTCATATCTTGCTGATAGGCTTATTACGTCTGTATATAACGAGTTATTTATTTCAGATGCAATTGTCAACATCTGCTTGATTGAATCATCAATTTTATTGCTTGCTATTAAATTTCGTACTTTTTCAAGCTTGAGATTCCGCATATGTTTTGTTTTTTTCTACTTACCACTAACTATTGAATTAGCTTAATATCGGTAACACACTTGTGCGAATGCGTACCATAGCTATATCTTATACTATCAAATTTAAACGGAATAAATAATTAATACCAGAGTAGACTCAAGGTGTTAAAAAAAGGCTTGTAACGAGTATACCTGTAAATTAAGATTTACTTTATTCTATAAAAATAAGTGAGTCAGTTTCGTAAAATTTTGGTAGTAGTGCAATACTGAAAAATCAGTATTTTTAACCTGTTTGCATTCAAGTTACACTTGCTTAGGAAGAGTTTTCTATTTTAATTCCCCGCCTTAACTAATTCTCCGCCCTAACTTCTTCCGCATAAACCCATTGCTCCACTTCCTCCACATCAAAATAATAAAGCACGCATTTTATCTCAGCAAAAAGTAAATCCTTAAACAAGCTGGCGTAGTAGTTTAGGTTATCGATGTGTTCCTGTGCTAGCGGCGGGGCTTTGAAATCCAGGAGAACTACGCTAGTGCCGTCGAAAACAATGCGGTCGGGTTTGTAGCGGGTGGCTTTGGCATGCAGGATTTCTTTTTCGTTTTCGAAGGCTACGTCTTTGCCAAAATAGCGGGCCACTTGCGGGTGCTTTACTATTTTTTTCAGCATGTCGCGGAGTTCCGGCAGTTCTTTGCTGCTGATGATGCCTTCGTTTACCAGCATTTTAGTCACAAAATTTAACTCGTCGGCGGTGGTCATGCGGGAGAGGGCGTAGTGTAGCCGGCGGTTCCATTTGCGGTGTTCCTGCTGGGTCTGGAAATCGAAAACGTTGTTGGCGTGCTGTTTTAGCTGGAGCCGCTGCTGCCAGTTGTAGGAGCTAAAAGTATCGAGGTGAAAAACGGCTTCGGTAACCGGGGCTGCGGCCTTTTGCGAAACGTGGCCTTTGGCTAGCTGGTAGCACAACTGGTTCTCTTGCCACAACTCTTTGTGCTGCAGATGCAGGTAAAGCAGGTAGCTGATGGTTTTCTGGTTGGCACCCGAGTTAAAATCTTTTTTCTGGCTCACGATGTACAGGCGGTCCTGCGGGCGGGTGAAGCCCACGTACAGCATGTTCAGGTTTTCGATAAAGGTTTTTTCCAGTTCGGCCTGGTACTGGGCACCCAGTGGGGTTTCTTCCAGCTTTTTGCCCATGGTTACTACGGCGGCCGGCAATTGGCTTAAGCCGGGAGTATCGGCGGGCAACCGGCCCCACAGCAAAGCGCCCCGCTGCGGCTCTATAGACCAATCGGCAAACGGAATAATCACCACCGGGTAAGCCAGGCCTTTGGCTTTATGGATGCTGGTAATGGTGATGGCGTTGCGGTTTTTGGGCGAGTTAATACTGAGCTTTTCTTTGTGAGTTTCCCAGTATTCCAGAAAATTGTTCAGGTTATTGCTTTGGTTCAGGCTGTACTCCAGCACCACATCCAGGAACCGGAAAATATATTCGCACTCGTTGTTTTTACCCAGCAAATCGAAAATCCGGATGAGCTTTTCGGTGAGTTCGTACAGCGATAAATTCCCGGTTTCTTTTTCTTCGAGGTTGAAGCCCAGCAAGCGTAGCTGGTCGAAGAAAAGCTGGTTACTGCCGTGGTTAGCAACATCCGCAATCAGCTGGGTCATCTGGTTATCGGGTTGTACCTGCAACACCACCTTACAAACCAGGTACATGGCTTCGGAGCGGGCCAAGGTATCGTCGGGACGGTTAAACACCCGGAAGAGCGAAATGAGCAGGTTCACCACTTCGGCAAACTGCAGCGCCAGCGAATCCTGCGAAATAATATCGAATTTTTTCTCCTTTAAAAAGTTAGCCACCAGTTTGCTGTTGCGGTTGGTGCGGCACAGCACGGCAATATCCTGGGGTTCGTAGCCTTCGGTTTGGGCCTGCCGGATTAGTTGTAAAACGATTTGCAGCGTGCTTTCCTGGTAAGTCAGGATTTCGTGTTTTTCGTAGCCTTCGTACAGCGTTTCGGTGCGCTGGCAGTTGTCCAGGTCGTGCTGGTTGTTGGTATCATCCTGGTGCGTAAACAGCAACTGAATGTGGCCGCCGGTGCGGGCCGCGCCATCGGGTACCGCCTGCTTAAAGTTTTCGTCGTAAATATTCCGCAGCATCTCGTAGTTGAGGTACGACTCGCTGATGAATTCGAATAGTTCGTTGTTGAAGTCGATGATTTCGCGGGTGCTGCGGTAGTTGGTATTCAGGTCGGCGGGGGTGAGGCTTAAATCCAGGGTGTCGTAGCGACTTTCGAGCAAATCCTGGTATTTGCGGTTCTGGTACAGCGCCGAGGTGTTGCGTTTGTACAGGTGCAAAATCTGGTCCATGTCGCCGCCGCGCCACCGGTAAATGGCTTGTTTGGCGTCGCCTACGGCCATGTTAAAGTAACCCGAAGCCAAGGAGTTTTCGATGAGCGGCAATAAATTATTCCACTGCAGCGACGACGTGTCCTGGAACTCATCAATCAGGATGTGGTTGTATTTTTCGCCGAGGCGCTCGTAGATAAAAGGCACCGGCTCTTTGAGTACAATCTCCGAAATGCGCTTGTTAAACTCCGAAATGTGCACCAGGTTTTTATCCTGCTTAATTTCCTGTATGCATTTTTCCAGCTCGTTCAGCACAGATAACTGGTACAAGTGCTTCAGCAGCTCGGTAATGAGAATATAATAAGGTGCCTGCTCTTGCCGGATAGCCTCAATTTCCCGGAAATATTTTACCAGAGGCGCTTTGATGGTTTCGAGCCGAGCTTCCACGTCTTTCGGTACTTTCGCTCCAGTCCATTTATCGTCGTTGATGGCTTGCCAGGCGTAGGTATTGGGTTCGTAAAATTCAAAAGCTTTCAGGTATTTACTAAAGAAGCCATAAATGCCGCGCTCTTTGTAATGTAAATGCGCCGGTTCTACCTGGGCTTGCTGAAATAAATCTATCGCTGTCTGGGCGCGCTCCAGAATTGATTTTTCGATTTGATTTTTTTGCGCGTACAAGTCCTGCCGGATTTTCTTAAAATCTTCCAGGCTTAGCTTCTGCAATTCCGAAATGGCTTCGTACACCTGTTCGTTCAGCAGGTTGTTCGCAAAAGCCGCCAGTTCGGCGGGTAAATTATTCCAGCTACGGCCTTCCTCGGCTTTTTCCAAGGCATAGTTTTCCAGGGTTCGGGAAAGCAGCTCGTTGTCCTTGGAGTTGTTTACTTTGTCCAGCAGCAACGAAACGGCCGTGTTGAGCAGGGTAGTGGTGTCGAGGTCTACCTCAAAGTTGTAAGGAATATTCAGCTCGCGGGTAAAAGCCGTTACCACTTTGTTTACAAAGGCATCGATGGTACTCACGGCAAACTCGGAGTAGTTATACAGAATCTGCTCGAAGGTGCGGGCCGCCCGCGCTCGGATAATTTCTACTGTAACTTCCTGGTTCGGGTATTCTTCCTGAATCTCGGCGGTTATGGAGGCCAGCAAAGCTTCACTCTGGGCCTTTTGCTTTTCGCCCAGGTTCAGGTCGTTGAATTGCCGTAGCGCCGACATGATGCGTTCTTTCATTTCGTTGGCGGCATCGTTCGTAAACGTGATGGCCAGCACGGAGCGGTAATAACCCGGGTTCTTGCTTTGCAGCGCCAGTTTCAGGTATTCTTTGGTAAGGTGGTACGTTTTGCCGGAACCGGCGGAAGAAGAATATATTTTAAATTGCTGCGGCACTTTTGCGGTTTGTTTAATGAATTTTCCCGGAGACTTAGGGTCTGAAAAACTAAGCTACTAAATAAATTTAACTTTTCGCCGGGTAAATACCAAATGCCGGATGCAGCTGAAAATCAAAATAACCCAAGCATTTTTTAGGAGCAGAAAATCAGATAAATACCGGTAATTTTTATTCGGAGTAAATAAATATCTAAGGATTTACAGCATTGTAGCAGAAATTATAAATAAAAACCGTACCTTTGTGCAATATTTTGAAATCAGCAGTCGAAATTCCATTTGCGGCTTATTTAATAGCCACGTTTCCGTTAGCATCTATTTTCTCCTCGTCGGTAATTTTCTTACAAAACGTAGTTAAAATTAAGTATCTGCTCATTTCAGATAGCGTATAACCTATTTTTAACAAAACAATTTTTATGAACAAATTACGATTTGATGAGCTTTCGCTTTCCCCGGAAATGCAGCGTGCTATTGCTGATATGGGATTTGAAGAAGCTTCTCCAATACAAACCGAAGCTATTCCGGTTATTATGCAGGGCCGCGATGTAATTGGCCAGGCGCAAACCGGAACCGGTAAAACAGCAGCCTTTGGTATTCCGGCCATCGAAAGCATCGACCCGAAAGATCGCCGGGTACAAACCCTGATTCTTTGCCCAACGCGCGAATTAGCCGTGCAGGTATCAGAAGAAATAAGCAGATTAATTAAATATAAAACCGGTATAAGCGTGGTGCCTATTTACGGCGGCCAATCTTACGACCGGCAATTACGCGCCCTGAAACAAGGCGTGCAAATAGTTATTGGTACGCCCGGCCG
>NZ_JBMQUD010000128.1:0-120958 GCF_057359045.1 Adhaeribacter sp. | reverse complement strand
CTGTTAGCACAGCCACCACTGCCAGTTCATAGCGTTTACCACGGCACTGCCTGGTAATTAATACCTGTTGGAAAATGGTAGGGTATGGCAGACGTTTCAGCTTTCTTTTGAGAAAAACAGGGCAAAAACGGACGTCGTAAAAAAAGGCCGGGTAGAAAAGTAGGATTCCTAAACAGAACGGAAACAAAAAACCCTCTCCAGAGGCTCTGAAGAGGGTTAATCAGTGATCCCGCTGGGATTCGAACCCAGGACCCATACATTAAAAGTGTATTGCTCTACCAGCTGAGCTACAGAATCTTTTATTATCTTTACAATTCGCAAGGCGTTTCCTTGAATTGCGATGCAAAACTAATACAGTATTTTCGAAATGACAAATCATTTGGCAAAATTATCTGCAATATTTTTCTCTTTATTCGTTTTTTTAAATCAACCTATTTATAGTCAGGAGAATAATTTTAAGCTAAAAAGGGCCGATAGCTTGTTTCGGGCGCACCAATACCCCGAAAGTTTTGCCTTGTACGAACAAATTATCCAGAACGAACAAGTGTACTCGCCGCAAATGCTTTTGAAGATGGCCTACACCCAGGAAATCCAGGGTAATTTTAATGCCACCATTTATTACCTGCATTTGTATTATCAAAAGCGCCCCAGCCGGGCCGCTTTAAAAAAGATGGAAGACATTGCCCAACGGCAACATTATATAGGTTATGCTTACAGCGACTTTGAATTCTTCCGGACCCAGTTTCAAAAGTATCACCTGAATATTCTCCAGTTGTTGCTTATGGTGGCAGTAGGCACCTTAACCGTTATTTTCTTCATTTACCAGAAAAAGAAAATTTTGCCGGGCCTTACCTTTCAGGTAATATTTTTAAGTTACCTGGGCTTTATTTTATTTTACCTTAACTTTTTTAGTTTTGGGCGCAAAGGCATTATCCGGCAAAATGGGGTAGCCATCATGGCCGATCCGTCGGCCGGTGCGCCTTGGTTGGCAACCGCTTCTGAAGGCCACCGCATTACCTTAAAAGGCGAACGCGATATTTGGTACGAAACAGAATGGAATGGCCAACGGGCTTTTATCCGGAAAAAGAATGTACTAGAACTACCGTAAACCAAAACAGATATCAGTAAACCGTATAAAATTGCGACTAAAGACACTATCAAGCGTGCTGCTTTAGACCTGAATACAACACCTTCGTTATTAAATGAAGTTTACTGATAACTGCTCACTAATAACTATTCACTATTGTCTGCCCTACACCGGCGAGTCTTTTTCCTTTTTAAAATGATTTAACACCAACCGGTCGGTAAGGCCGGGCAACCATTTATTCAGGAAAACGGTTAATTTGCCTTGCGTAGTCATAACCAAATCACGTTTGCGCTGGCGGGTAGCTTTTAAAATGCGCTCGGCTACTTCTTCCGCCGACATCATTTCCGATTCATCACGCGGCGACTCGCCCTGGGCCTGGCCATTGGCTGCTAAGGCCGTATTGCGAATATTAGAAGCCGTAAAACCCGGACAAGCAATCATTACGTGCACACCCTGGTTCAATAATTCGGTGCGGAGGGTTTCTAAAAAGCCGTGCATGGCAAATTTAGAGGCCGAGTACCCCGTGCGGCCCGGTAACCCCCGGTAACCCGCGATAGACGATATACCAATAATAGAACCCTTGGCTTTTATAATGTGGGGCAAAGCAAATTTGGTCGCGTAAACCGTTCCGTAAAAATTAATATCCATTACTTTCCGGATAACCGCCACATCCAGGTTCTGGAACAAAGCCCGCATAGATATACCGGCATTGTTAATCAGAATATCTAGTTCACCAAACTGTTTTATGGTTTCTGTAACCATGTTTTGGCAATCGGTTTCTTGGCTTACATCGGCCTGCAAGGCCAGGTGCTTAATGTTTTTCTGGCTGAGTTCCAGGGCGGTGCTTTGTAAATTATCTGCATTACGACCAGTTATTACTACGGCAGCGCCGGCTGCCCCAAACGACATAGCCAAGGCTTTACCTATGCCGGAGGTGGCTCCGGTAATCAGTACTACTTTATCTTTCATATTCTAAAAACCACTTTAGCCGACAGGTTTTAGAGCATGAATATTTGTACCCGGCGGCGCTGCAAAGGTAATAACTAATAAACGTTTTTAAACTAAGGCTAACCGGGCTAAAACCGTTTTAATACACCTGGTTTAAAGGCTTCTTTAATATTTATTTGCCGGATAGTACCAGGGATCTGTTTAGCCCACCCAATATGCTACCAAAACTAAAAAGAAGGTTTATTCCCAATTAAATTTGGCGTAATTTTGTAGCATCGTGAGAAAGCATAAGAAAAAGAAACCCCAAATAGATTATATCCACAACATCCGGATAGAAGAAATGGCCGCCGAAGGCAAGTGCCTGGCCCGGCACGAAAACCTGGTAATTTTTGTAACGGGCGTAGCCCCCGGCGATGTAGTAGATCTGCAAATTACCAAACAAAAGAAAAATTTCCTGGAAGCGGCGCCGGTCCATTTTCATGTTTACTCGGAGCTTAGGACCGAGCCTTTTTGTGAGCATTTTGGCGTTTGCGGCGGCTGTAAATGGCAGCACATTGGCTACGACACCCAGTTGTATTTTAAGCAAAAACAAGTAAAAGACAACTTAGAGCGCATTGGTAAAATTGGTGAGAAGCCGCTCAATCCTATTCTGGGTTCCGAGAAAACTACTTATTACCGCAATAAGCTGGAGTATACTTTTTCGAACAACAGTTGGCTAACAACGGAGCAAATTAAATCCGGCCAGGAATATGACCGCAACGCCCTGGGTTTTCATATACCGGGTCGTTTCGATAAAATATTAGATATTAAACATTGTTACCTGCAACCCGAACCTTCTAATAATATTAGGTTGGCGGTGCGGCAATACGCCAAAACCCACGGCCTGGTATTTTTTGACATGGTTAAGATGCAAGGCTTTTTGCGCAACCTGATTATCCGGACGGCCAACACCGGCGAAGTAATGGTTATTGTGCAGGTCTATTACGAAGACAATGCTGCTTTATTGGGCTTACTGGAACATCTAAAAAATAATTTCCCCGAAATTACTTCGCTGCAGTACGTAGTAAACCCTAAGGGTAACGAAACTTTCCACGATTTAGAAGTAGTTTGCTACCATGGGCAAGCATACATTCACGAGCAAATGGAAGATTTGCAGTTCCGGGTCGGGCCTAAATCTTTTTACCAGACCAACTCCGAGCAAGCATACCAATTGTACCGCCTCACGCGCGAAATGGCGGCCCTTACCGGCACCGAAGTAGTTTACGATTTATATACCGGCGCCGGTACCATTGCCAATTTTGTGGCCCGCCAGTGCAAAGAAGTTATTGGGGTAGAATACGTAGATAGTGCTATTGCCGATGCCCGCATAAATTCCCGCATTAATAATATAAGCAATACCAAGTTTTTTGCCGGCGATATGAAAGATGTTTTAAACGATGCTTTTGTATTAGAACACGGCCAGCCCGATGTAATTATTACCGACCCGCCGCGCGCCGGCATGCACCCCGACGTGGTACAAAAATTAAACGAACTGAAAGCCCGGCGCATTGTTTATGTAAGTTGCAACCCGGCCACCCAGGCCCGCGATTTAGAAGCCCTTTCGCTGAATTACGAAGTTACCCAAATTCAGCCGGTCGATATGTTTCCGCAAACCCACCACGTCGAAAATATTGTAACCCTGCAACTAAAATCTTAACCGGTAGCGTTTAAATATATAACGGTTTAAACGCGCATTACCCAATTTTTGGAAAAACACTGAAGGCAACATGAACAACGACCCAGAACTGAACGGTAAATATTTAGGTACCATCACCAAAGATTTTGCGATGGTTTCCGATACGTTAAAAGAAGCTTCGTACCTAATCCGGAAGCGTGAAATATCTAAATACCCGATTTTTATTTTTGCCAAGCAACCCACTCCCCTGGGTTCGTTGCTGATTGGCGCTACCGAAATGGACTTGCAGTGGCACGTATATGCATCTTACCTGTATGATTTTGTGCAACGCAATGTTATTAGCGTAGACAAAGTAGAAGAATTTGAGTTAGCCTATAAAAATCCCGACGAATTTTGTTGTTTGTTCGTGATAGACGAAAGCTTTACCAACTTTGTATTTATTCCTTTTCCAGAAGATTAAAAATTCTGATTTTAATACAATTCAAATTCTTATACAGCAAGTTAGCTAAAATATTGCTTATGCTGTTATAGAGGCACTATTAGTAATTATAATATTTACTTAAATCATTAATTATCAATAAATAACCTTTATAACCCTGGTATAAATTTACTATTTACATAAACCCTGTTTTTATTTTTACGTGTATATACCTGTATGCACATTCAAAAATAAAAACTATGGAAATTTCAATTCATAATACACACTTACCGCATCCGCGTCCGCAATGGACCGAGAATTTTGCCCGCTTTGGGATGGCTGCCAAAGGCGTAGTTTATTGCCTGGTAGGAGCTTTGGCCTTTATGGCCGCTTTTGAAATTAAAGGCAACACCGAACAAGGCGCCGGTAAGCAAGGCGTTTTTCAGTTTATTCTGGAGCAACCTTTCGGTAAAATATTATTGGGTATTGTAGCGCTGGGCTTGGTTTGTTATACCATCTGGCGATTTATCCAAGCTTTTATGGATTCGGAGGGCAAAGGACACAATGCCAAGGGTGTTGGTAAGCGACTGGGTTATGCGTTTAGCGGACTCGTTTACGGTGGTTTGGCTTTTTACGCGGCGCAATTGGTATTGGGCCAGAACAGCGGCGGCGGCGGCGACTCGCGCCAGACCTTAGCCGGAAAACTGCTGGAACAACCTTTTGGTCAGTGGCTGGTGGGTTTGGTGGCAGTGGGCACTATGGCTATGGGTGTTTATCAGATTTACAAAGGTATCTCGGGTAAATACCTCAAGAACGTACAAACCGCCCAAATAAAATCTAATATAAAGCAAATGCTCATGAATGCCGGTAAAGTTGGCTACATTGCCCGTGGGGTGGTTTGGGGTATTATTGGTTTTTTATTTTTAAAAGCAGCGCTTAATTCCAATGCCCAGGAAGCGGGTGGCAGCAGCAGTGCGTTTTCGTTTCTGGAGCAATCTTATGGTTCTATTTTGTTAGGTGCCATTGCATTAGGCTTACTTTGCTACGGCGTTTTTATGTTTGTCCGGGCCCGTTACGAAGTAATAAATACTTAAGTAAGAAGCTTGCTTTAAACGGAAAAAGAGCTGTTTATTACAACAGCTCTTTTTTTATATTTTATTCCCAGCGCCACTTTAGCACTTTTAAAAGGTTATTTTGATAAATGAATTAAATATAGGCATCAGGTGCTGGGGCCGGGTAAATTATTTTACCTGCTAAGTATTTGGGCTATTATAAGTTAAGTAAAGCATAACTTTAGTTATTTGCTACTCCTTTAGCATTTCTTTATATTTCGGCTTCACTATGAATTATGTCTCGATATAATCCAAATTGAAGCAAAAACCAATGAAGAGAATACCGCAGATTGACTTCTTTAGGGGCCTTTTTTTGGTTCTGATTACAACCAATCATTTTTTGTCTTGGCAAAATATAATTAGCCGGTTTACTACCGAGTTTATTGGCTGGGTTACAGCCGCCGAAGGCTTTGTTTTTGTATCTGGTTTAACCGCCGGCATTGTATACTCTCGCAAGTTGGTAGAAAAAGGTGAAACCTTTATTTCTATAGCCGCCAAGAAAAGAACCTGGACCATTTATAAGTATCATTTGGGTTTGTTTATCCTGGTTACGCTCCTCTTTTTCTCGCATTCAGCCATGAAAGCGTATTGGTTTACAAACTACGCCGATTATAAATTGCTTTATCAGAAACCGGGCCTATCGGTAATATTGGGTAGTTTTTTACTTTACCAACCCATTTACATGGATATTTTGCCCATGTACGCGCTCTTTATTCTGCTCCTGCCGGTTTGTTTAAAATATTTCCAACAGGGTAAGCACCTAATTATTCTAACCTGCTCCTTTCTGGTGTATTTTGTAGGCACTTTAGATGTGGTACCCAGCATACTCGAATTATTAACAGTTATGCGCAAGGTAGATACTGGGTTCTTTAACTTGCTTAGCTGGCAAATATTGTTTATTGGGGGCTTATACCTGGGTTATTTAACTTACCAGAATAAAACAGGATCCATTTTGCACAACAGAAAGTTGTTTTATGCCGCTGTAGCTATTAGCCTGCTTTTGTTCTGCGGCCGACGAGTATACACCCATGTAGATTATTTCTCCATCGATTGGGTTTACTGGACAAGCAAAGACAACTTAGGTCCGCTCCGGCTTCTTAATTTTGCGGCACTTTTAATGGTAATTAGTAATCTGGCAGCCCGCTACAAGCGCTGGTTTTCGTTTGAGCCCCTTTGCTATTTAGGGAAATACTCTTTAGAGGTGTTTTCGCTGCATATTTTGCTTATTATTATTTTTAAACCCGTAAAAGAAATGCTGAACGATCATCATACCATTAAGTTAATGGATGGTGTGCACTTTTCGCCCTGGGCTACGTTTATGCTGCTGTTTATCCTTATTCCGGCTTTGTTTTTAGCCCCCTACTTTAAAAAACGCTTTACCCAGCCTAAGGTAAACTTTAAAGCGCCCCTTTAAAGTAAAAGTAGTAGCATAATATTTTTACTTCAGCCAAATTTAATCTTGGCAATCATTCAATATTTTAAAATTGGTGTTTAATATTATAACGTTAGCTGTGGTAGAATTTACCGCAACTCTCCCCTTTCTTAAGGCTAACTAAGATGGCTCGCTATTTAACATAATATGCAATATTTGAAAAATAGCCTCTACCTCAAGCATAAAAAAGCTTAGTAGCAGCGTTTTAAAAAGAATGCTGCTCATTTTGCAACTTCTAAATGTGCTGTCTTTAAAATTTTATTCCAGGAAGATTATTTTATTAAGGTTAATTTTGCGCTGCCTTTCTAAATTGTCAGGCTAAATACAAACAAATTTAAATACCTAAGCCCATTTTTCCGTTTAGGAAAATAACCAACAGCCGTTCTAAATTTGCTCCATGGAAGTAATTGTAATATTAATATTAACCTTGTTAAATGGTTTTTTTGCCCTTTCCGAAATTTCCATTATATCGGTTAGGCGCAACCGCATCGAACAAAAAGCTAATCAGGGTAACAAAAACGCGCAAACCTTACTACAGCTAATTAAAGAACCCGAAGGATTTTTATCGGCGGTGCAAGTAGGTATTACCTTAATTGGCATTGTGGCGGGTGCTTATGGTGGGGCCGCCCTCTCCGACGATGTAAAAGGGTTACTAGTGCAAGTTCCGTTCCTAGCCGACTACGCCGATACCTTGGCCATTATTCTGGTAATTGGCTCTATTACGTATTTTTCTATTGTTATCGGCGAATTGATTCCTAAAACGCTGGCCATGGGCAATGCCGAAACAATTGCGCTTTTTGTAGCGCCTATTATTAAAGGGTTTACTTCACTTACTATGCCTTTGGTAAAAGTACTTTCCTTTTCAACCAATGCCATTATCAAGCTTTTTGGTATTAAAGAAGCCCCCGAAGAAACCATTTCGGAAGAAGAGTTGCGCCAAATTATTAAAACCGCCGGCAAACAAGGCGTGTTGGCCAAAGAAGAAACCGAACTCCACCAGAATATATTTCGGTATTCGCAACAGCGGGCCAAACACCTTTTAACCCACCGCAACCAGGTAGAATGGCTTAACATAAACGACACTACAGAAAATATTAAGGCTAAAATTAAAAGCAGCGCCCATTCTAAATTTCCGGTAGCCGATGGCCAATTTGATAAAATTATAGGAATTTTAAATACCAAAGACTTTTACGAAATCATGGTTGGCCAGCACCAGACGCTGGAAACGGTGCTTAAACCGGCTATTTATGTTTCGGAGACCATGTATGCCCATGCTATTTTAAACCTGTTTAAAAAGAACAAACAGTATATGGGCATTGTGGTAGATGAGTTTGGCTCGCCGCAAGGCGTAATTACGCTTCACGATATTCTGGAAGCCATTGTGGGCGATTTGCCGGATGTAGATGAAAGCGATGAACCTGAAATTATTAAAAGAGAAAACAACTCTTACCTGGTTAACGGCTCCATTAATATTTACGACTTAAACAAAGAACTGAAGCAGGAGTTCATTAAAAGAGATGTAGAAGATTATTCTACTTTAGCAGGTTTTATTATTTATTACCTGAACCGGCTACCGGCCACCGGCGAAAAATTTGAGCATCGCGGTTTTGAAATTGAAATTGTAGATATGGACGGAATAAAAATTGACAAAGTCCTGCTGAAGAAGATAGCAACTACCCGTAGCCTGCTTTAAAAAATAGCCATTTAGGTTCAGGTTAAAAGTATTGCTCCTATTTATATAGGTGCAATACTTACTATATTTCCGAATAAATAACGATATAAATGATGTCATCTTGAGCTTTTCGAAACATCTAAGTACTACCTGATTAAGAATACTCGAGAACCTCTAAATAACTAAATTATATACTTACTTTATACCCTGTACTTAGTTTAACAGCCAATACTCATTTGGCATTTAGCTATCTAATTTCAAAATATTTGGATCTACTGGGTTTTACTTCTGCAGGCGCAAAACTGCGGGGCTACTTTTTCTCTGTTTGGCTAAGGGCCAATGTACTTTTGGTTGGCTGTTAATTCTGCTTTTTTTCCGGCGCCCCCACCATATTAAGAAACCGGTTACGGGCATACTGGCGGCCAGCAAGCTGGCTAAAAAAGCAATTATTTTACCGGTTAAACCGGCAATTGCTCCCACGTGAATATCGTAGTTCATGCGATAAAGTTTATCGGCGGCACCGGCATTCGCGAACTTACCATATTGGTGCTTTACTTCTATTTCTTTAAAGGTGTACTGGTCGTAATACCGGTAATCAGTTTTCCAATAAGTATCGGTGTCGGGGTTAAGCGCTACTTCAATAGCAGCTTTTGGGCTGTCGGGCACATGTACATCTAAACTGCCGGTAAACCCCGGATTGGCAGCCCGCGCCCGGCGCCAAAGCAAATCCATGGCGGGCTGGTTTGTATTGGCTTGTTGGGTAAGAGTAGTATCGGAAAAAGTTTCTTCAAAAACAGTTAACGTTTTGCCGCCGGAAGCCACCCAATAAGCCGATTGGGCAAACCACTGAAAGCCCCAAACCAAACCGGTAAACGCGATAAATATAATTACCCAGGTCATGTAAAAACCTAATACACCGTGTAAATCATAATTAACGCGGCGCCATTTGGCATTCCATTTTATAGCAAATCGCTGTTTACGCGCCGCTTTATTTCTGGGCCACCAAAGCACCAACCCCGATAGTAACAACACTACAAATATTAAAGTACCGGTGGCTACTATGGGTTGACCTATGGTCGGCGGCAGCCACAAATAATAATGCCCCATTACGATAATCCGGAAAAAATCTTTATCCATATTTTTAACCCGCAGTACTTTACCGGTATATGGGTTTAAAAATATGCTGTAATAATACGCGGGCTCTTCGCTAAAATATACCACTTGCGCCGATTTGCCGGGCTCGTAACTAACACTGTGGGCGTGCTTGCCCGGCAAAGCCTGGTCGGCAATATGTTTTAAAACTGAGGGCGGCAATAAGGGGTTTTGCTGCACCGCCGAGAATTGGTACGGTTGGGTAATATCTTTTATTTCCCGTTCAAAAGCGAGAATACAGCCGGTAATACCCAGAAAAAGAACTAGCAATCCCGATGCCAGGCCCAGCCACAAATGCAGTTGTCTTACCCAATATTTAAATTTTCTTTTCTCTGGTTGCATAAGTTTTAAAAGATAAAAACGGCACCTGGTGTTACAAACCAGGAACCGTTTAATTTTTGCCTGACTAAAATTTATAAGATATACTGCCTACCACGCTTCTTAACTTCTGCGGATTCATGGTGGTATAGCCTATCCAGTAGCGTTGGTTTGTTAAATTATCTACTTTTAAGCCTACCCGATACTTGGGCTGTTCGTAAAAGGCGGTGGCATTTAATATGGTGTAGGCCGGCAAAACAAATTCACCCATCGATACACTGTTCAATATTTTATTATCGCTGGCGTAATTTCCGCCAAAACCCAGGCCTAAACCTTTAACAGCCGTTTCGGGTAGCCGGTAACTTAACCAGAAATTAGCCAGGTACGGCGATGACGCGGTGGTAGGCCTGCGCCCGTTTACATCGGCATCGGCTTTATCTAATTCTGAGTGGTTATAACTAAAACCCGCAATAGCATTAAAACCTTTAAACGGATTCGAAATTAATTCTAGTTCTACGCCTTTGCTTAATTGCGTTCCGTCCTGGATTTGTGCCACGGCCGGGGCGCGCTGGTCGGTGCGTAAAATATTTTTTACCCGGATATTGTAATAACTAATAGTGCTGCTGAGCTTACCGGCTAGTAAATCTAATTTTATCCCGCTTTCTAGTTGGTTGGCTTGTTCCAGTTCGGCCATTTGGGCTAATCCTTTGCTTGGTTCGGCGGCATTGTAAGCGTTATAGGTACCCTGGTTGTTAAAGCTGTTTTGGTAATTGGCAAATAAGGCCACCCGGTCTTGCAGTGGCTGGTAAACAATGCCAAATTTGGGCGAAAAAGCCGTTTGTTTATACCCCTCCGTGGTTAGGCTGCCGGTTTTTCCCCCTTTATTATCAAACCGGTCGAGGCGCAGCGCGGCCAATACACTCAGATTATCGGTTACGTTTAAAACATCTGATACAAAAGCACTGTAAGTATTGGTTTTATTTACCAGCGGATAGGTAAAATCGGGCGGAGCAGCCGCATATTTAGCCGCCAGATTGGTACCGTTAAAAGTACTGTAGTCGAAGTCCGGTACATTTAAAGGGGCCGTATCGTAAACGCTGCCAAAGAAATTCTGGTCCGAATCGGTTTTTAAAAAATCGAACCCGACAACTACCCGGTTGCGCAAACGACCTAACCTAAAATCGCCATTAAAATTTTGTTGTATTTCCAGGGTTTTGCTCTTGCTGTTACCGGTAGATTGATCGGCACGGGTAATGTAATTAGCCTGACCGGCATCGGCTTCGTTTTGCGTTACCACGTTATCGGGTACTAAATAATAGTAGGCGCCAAATCCATCGGAGAAGCTCTGGCCGGCGGTAATATTGGTAGAAGAGGTAAATTGTTCCGAAAGTTTATAGTTAACCTGCCCAAAGAAATTGGTACTTCTTGATTTTTGGGTAAGCCCTTTGCCACGGTAAGAATTTTTATAATCTACTTTTAATTCGTCGGCGCGGGTGGCACCCAAGGCGCTGGCCGGAAAGTAAAAGAAAAGGGCTTGTTTACCGGTATTGCGACTATTAAAGATCTCAGCATCTAAATGTACCGATAAGCGCTCGGTGGGTTTGTATAACAAACTGGGTGCAACGGCTACATTGCGGGCAAAAGTATTTTCCTGGAAGCTGCCTTCGTAATGATAAGCGGTATTTATCCGGAATAATAATTTCCGGGCAGCATCTAAAGGCGTGTTTACATCGGCACTTACCCGCTTTAAATCGTAACTACCACCCGATACGGCCACTTCGCCTCCAAATTTCTCGAAAGGCTTTTTGGTTACCCGGTTTAGTAAGCCACCATAAGAGGTAAGCGAACTGCCAAACAGCGTGGCCGACGGGCCTTTTATTACTTCCAGCCTTTCCAGGTTAACGGCATCGGTTTCGCTGCTAACAATACCGGCAATACCGTTGCGTAAGTTGCTTTGTAAAATAAAGCCGCGCGCGTTGTAATAGCTGCCGCCATCGCCACTCCGGCCGGTCGCTTCCCACATTTTTTGTATGCCCGGGGCATTACGCACGGCCTCATCGGCGGTAAAAAGTAACTGCTCGTTTAATAAATCTTTTGTAACCACGCTATAAACCTGCGGGTTTTCCAAGCTCTTTAAAGGCATTTTCGAAACAAACGGGCTTTCGGTTTTAGCAAATTTGTTTGGTTTGCTGCCCTCCACAATTACCTCCTGCAACTGAGCAGCATTTTCCTGCAAAGTAAAATCTACAGTTAAGATTTGGCCAGCAGTTAAAGTAACTGAATTTTCCTGCGCTTCGAGTCCAATGGCACTTACCCGTAAGGTGTAATTACCGGCTTTTACCCGGTTAATCCGATAATTACCATTCTCATCAGAAATAGTACCTAGTGCCAAGCCTTTAAGTCCTACAGACACAAAGCTCGCGGGTTTACCATCGGCAGTATAAATTTGGCCCCTAATAGCCCCATTTTGCTGTGCTTGCACTGTGGTACTAAAAAATAAAGTAAGAAATAAAGAAAGTAGTAGATGGTGTTTTATTTTCATAGCTTATTTAGATTTATTCTAAACTGCTACAAACATAAAACTTAAATTTTAATATCAAAAAATTTATTTAGAATTAATCTAAATAGAAACGAAGCACATTTCACTCCTACTATATTAAATTCTAAATTTTAACTTGGATTAAACAAACACAATTTAAGCTTGAATACCATAATAAATGGACAGAAATCCCCAATAGAAAGAGTTGAGGATATTATCTAGTTATACTAGAATTGATAGCAATTGTAAAAATTTAAATATTACAGTGTAATAAAAGAGTTTAAGGCAAGTAAATTTAAGACTATATTAGTTTAGTATTTTAAACTTAAGGCACTTACTATGTTTTTTACCGGCTGGATATATTACTTTCTTAGTCTTACACGTGCTATCTGCTTCAAAAATAAAAAAGGCCGGTTTATAAGCATGAGCTCATAAACAGGCCTTACAAAAATCAGCTTAAACTTTTAAATTAAAAGTGGGTCCAGCCTTGGGCTTGTACCGGGAAAGTATTGCCGCTGGGCGTTACCAACCGCACGCCTTCCGAAGCTTCGGTCATTTTACCGATAATGGTTATATCGGGATGATTCCGGATTTTGTCGTAATCGTTTAGGTTAACGGTAAACAGCAGTTCGTAATCTTCGCCGCCGTTCAGAATGCACATGACCGGGTCTAGTTGAAATTCTTCGGCGGTGTTCAGTACTTGCTGGTCGGCGGGCAGTTTGTCCTGGTAAATGGCCGCCCCGGTTTTAGATTGCGAACAAATATGCAGTAACTCCGAGGCCAAACCATCCGAAATATCGATCATGGCGGTTGGCTTAACCTGCAGTTCTTTTAGTTCGTGAATAAAATCCATCCGGGCTTCGGGTTTAAGCTGCCGCTGCACCAAATATTCTTTATCTTGTAAATCAGGCTGCATTTCGGGATTGTCCAAAAAAACTTGCTTTTCCCGTTCCAGCACTTGTAAACCCAAATAAGCAGCGCCTAAATCGCCGGTTACACAAATTAAATCGTTGGGTTTGGCGGTGCTCCGCAACACCGCTTCACCGGGCGCTACTTCGCCAATGGCGGTAATGCTAATAATTAAACCCGATTTAGATGACGTGGTATCGCCGCCAACTAAATCTACTTTATAATTTTCGCAGGCGAACCGGATTCCTTCGTACAAATCGTCGATGGCTTCTACGGTGTAGCGGGCGCTAATGCCTAAACTAACGGTAATTTGCGTGGGTATGGCATTCATGGCCGCAATATCCGATACGTTTACCGCTACCGCTTTATAACCCAGGTGCCGCATGGGGCAAAAAGATAAATCGAAATGCACGCCCTCTACAAGCATATCCGTAGAAACAACCATATTTTTTTGGCCGGGATGCAGCACGGCGGCATCATCACCAATGCCCACCAGGGTAGATGCATTTTGGAGGGTAATTGTTTCTTTTATTTTACGAATCAGGCCAAACTCCCCTAACTTATCTAAAGATGTAAATTCACTCATCGGTATTTTCTTTCCGGTTAAAACTACCTAAGCTTTAGGTTTAGTACGGCAAAGTTACTATTTAATCTTAGCGTTAACACAACTCCCGCAGGGTTTATCAATTCCAACTTTACTAAAACCTAAATAACGTTTAACTAACGGACATTATACTTCAATCATTTATCAGCCTTTAAAAGTTTGGCCGCACCCTAAACCGATGTTTAATAAGCCAACATCAGCTAACAACAAACATTTAATTACCAATATCAAATAGCTAAAAATCAGATAATGATTATACCAACTACAGCTTTTCCATCTCGGCTTTTACAAAATCGGTAAGGGTTTTAATGTAATCAGCCGAAAAATCGAATTTAATATTAGCAGCGGCGTAAACTTCAGCAATGGATTTGGTGTAACCCAGGCTTAAAGCGTTTTTATAACCTTGTAAAGCAGCTGCCGGATCTTGCTTATAGTTTTTCCAGACCGCAATAGCGCCCAATTGGGCCATAGCGTACTCAATGTAATAAAAAGGCACTTCGTACAGGTGCAATTGTTTTTGCCAGATATACGGCTTGTATTTTTCCAGCCCGGTCCAGTCTACTTCTTGCTGGTTAAATTGATTAAATATTTGCAGCCAGTTCTTTTCGCGTTCTTCTAAAGTATGTTCCGGATTTTCGTACACCCAATGCTGAAAACGATCGATGGTGGCTACCCACGGAAATGTTTCCAGTACGCTCTCCAGATGGGTTTTCTTCGCGCGCCGTAATTCTTCGGCATCGGTAAAAAACAAATCCCAGTGGTCCATACTAATGAGTTCCATCGACATGGAAGCCAGTTCTGCTACTTCGGAGGGAGTATGTTTAAAAGCACCTAAGGGCAATTCGTGGGTCAGAAAATTATGCACCGCATGGCCGCCTTCGTGCAGCATGGTTACCACATCGCGCAGCGAAGAGGTGGCATTCATAAAAATAAAAGGAACCCCGGTTTCATCGAGCGGGTAATTATAGCCGCCCGGCGCTTTGCCTTTCCGCGATTCTAAATCTAATCGGCCCATGTTTTTCATGGTTACCAGGCAATCGCCCAAGAACGGGTCGAGGCGGTAAAAAACTTCGGTGGTTTTTTGCAGCAACTCTTCGCCGGTTTTAAATGGCTCCAGGGGTGGCTTTCCGGTATCGTCTACGTCTAAATCCCAGGGCTTTAGTTCGGCTAAACCTAAATTCTGTTTGCGTTCCCGGTCCAAAGTATTAATTAAAGGCACCACGTGGGTTATAATGGCTTCATGAAAATTAAAGCAATCCTGCACGGTATAATCAAAGCGGCCCAGCGCGGCAAACATATAATCACGGAAATTGGCAAAGCCGGCATTTTGCGCTACCTGGTGGCGCAGGCGAATCAGTTGGGTAAATAAATTATTTAATTCGTCTTTGTCTTGCAAGCGCCGGTCCTGCACGGCTAAGTAAGCCTCTTGCCGAATAGCGCGATCCAGATTTTTCAGCCGGTCGGCGGCGCGGGGCAAGGTCATTTCTTCGCCGTCGAGGGTTACAGTCATGGCGCCGGTTATGGCGGCATAATGCTGCTGTTTGGTGGTTATTTCGGTGTTGAGCGGAATATTTTCTTCCCGAAATATTTCAATAGCTTTTTTTACCGACCGCAGGTAAATGCGATATTTCTCGGCATCTAATTCCGGCAAATAAGGCGAACTAACCAATTTTTGATTTAAAGCGTGGTCATAAGGCGCAATATTGGGTTCAATTTCATTTACAAAATACTGAAAAGCTTCGGTTGCGGCTTCGTCCTGGGTGTCTATCGTCATCCGGATATAGCGCCAACCCATATCTTCGGCCAGTACACTTTCCAGCTCACTGCGGTCGAGGAGCCATTGCTCTAATTCTCTGGCCGATTTAATTTCCCGGTTCTTCAGATTCTCGAGGTAAGGAGCCAAAGTTTCCCAATTGGTAATGGTAAAATCGGTGGGTAAAAAAGTACGGGGTTTAGGTTCTAAAACGGCAGTATTGGCAGCCATATATTTATTAATTTTCTCGTTAAACACTATTTTTAATTATTTATCCTTTAAAGATTTAACTTGCCAGAAACCGACAAGCTAATATTTATAATAAAGGCCCCAATTATGCTTGCAGCCAGGCGCTTCTGAATTTATCCGATTTCTATAACCACATCGTTGGTTACCGGGTGACCTACGCAATTGAGCACGTAACCTTCGGCAATTTCCGCATCCGACAAGCCTTCCCTTTCATCGAGGTGTACCTTACCCGATAAACATTTACCCCGGCAGGCAGTACATAAACCTGCCTGGCAGGAATAAGGCAAATCAATGTCGTGCACCAGGCCGGCTTCCAGAATGGTTTGCCCGGTTTTTACGGGTACTTTGTATTCGGTGCCTTCGTAAAGCAGGGTTACTACGTAGCAATCGGCTTCGGTAGTGGCGGGCGAGCCGGAATCTACCTGGCCGGTAGCCGGCGTCGGGTCGGTTTGGGTAACGACAAAACTTTCTTTGTGAATTCTCTCGGGACTTACTTTTAATATCTTTAAAGCTTCGCGGGCTTCGTCCATTAACCCTACCGGCCCGCACAAATAAAATTCCGTGTCCAGGTAATCGGCTAAACTGTATTCTTGTAAAATATTCAACAACATGGTCCGGTTTAGCCGCCCTACGTGCTTTAATTCCGGCAAGGGTTTTACTTCCGGGTTGGCTACCGGGCTAGCGGGCTGACCAATCAGGGCCTTAAGCCGGTCTTTAAAAGAAAGCTTAGCGGGTTGTTTTGCCACGGTCTGGCCATCAGAATTAAATTTGGGCTGGCTCAGCACATGCTCAACCGTTAAACGGCCAGGGTATTGCACCGCCAGTTTTGCCAGCTCTTCCCGGAAAATAATGGTACCCTCGTGCCGGTTGCCGTAAATTAAGGTTATGCGGCTTTTTGGTTCGTCGTGTAAAACAGCTTTGGCCATAGCTATGAGCGGGGTAATACCGCTGCCGGCACCAATTAGCACCATGTTGCGTGCCTGATTGGGGTTGGTTTCTACTTTAAAATTACCGGTAGGAGCCATTACCTCCATCAGGGTTCCTTCCCGGCATTCGTCTACTAAATAATTAGAGACTACGCCTTTGGGTACCCGCTTTACCGTTACAGCTAACCGAGGCGCCTCGTAAGGCGCGCTGCTCAAAGAATAAGAACGCCTTTCCTTTTTACCGTTTACCGGAATAATAAGGGTTAAAAACTGACCGGCCAGGCTGGAAATGTTTTTTTTCTCCGGGTGTTCAAAATGGATGGTAACAGCATCCGGAGTTTCGCGGGTAACAGATACTACTTTTAACTGATGGTAAGTACTACTCATGTATGTATAAACGACAGACGCGCGCTAAATTTCTTTTACCTTTATTAACGGCCAAAGTTACGACTTAATTTTTTTGAGCGACATCCTTTTAACCTCCTTACTTTTGCAGGTAAACTTATTTGCCTAAAATGTCTAACCATTCGCTCGCTGCTCTTTTAACTGCCCAGGCCTCCTTTATTGGCCCGGTGGTACCCGTAGATTTAAACGGCCCCACGGTTTGCCGCCTGGATTTTACCCGGCAAAACCCCATCATAGCCAACACCAATTTAGAAGATACGACCCACTTTGCGGCATTGGTAAACCAAATGCTGGCCAGGCAAAATGCCACGGTTGGGATTGGCGGCTATTTAGAAAACCGCGATATTTACCGGCGTAGCTCTCATTTTTACGCCGCCGAAGCGCCCCGTAGTATTCATTTAGGAGTTGATATCTGGATGCCGGCACTTACCCCGGTTATGGCGCCGCTGCCCGGCCGGGTGCATAGTTTTGCCGATAACCGTAATTTTGGTGATTATGGCCCCACCATTATTTTAGAACACCAGCTTAACCAGTACATTTTTTATACCCTATACGGCCACTTAACCCTTAGATCTTTGGCAGATTTACACGTAGGGAAATTAATTAACAAAGGCGAAGTGTTTACCCAACTGGGCCCTTACCCCGAAAATGGCGATTGGCCGCCGCACCTGCACCTGCAGCTTATTACCGATTTACTGGGCCAGTCCGGTGATTTCCCGGGCGTGTGCACCGCGTTGCAACAGGATAAATTTGCCAAAATTTGCCTGGATCCTAACCTGTTATTAAAGTGTAAGTATTTAGAGGAAGATTTTTCGCCTAAATTTAATGCCCTGATAACCTAAGTTATTTAAGCTACTTGCGTATGCATCCAACCCAAATGCTAACAAAAAAGCTAATAATCAAGCAAGTAGACAAATATTAAATGAAACAATCCGCCCGAATTCTGCCAAAAGATTCAGGTGAATATTACCTACAAGTAAATCAGAAGATTCTTATCAGAATGACGGAATTGGATGATTTAGGCAAAAACTTAAACAGGCTCTAACAACTAAACACTAACAACTAACAACTAATTACTAATTACTAATTACTAATTACTAAACACTAACAACTAAACACTAACAACTGCATTATGCTCGATTTTAGCCGCTACCGCGAATTAGTAACTACCTTTTTTGTGACGTATGGCGCCCGCCTGATTGTGGCCATTATTATATTTTTTATTGGCCTCTGGATTATACAACGGGTGGTGCGGTTTATTGATAACCTCATGAAAAGCCACCAGGTAGACCCCTCGTTGCGACCTTTTCTGCGCAATATTTTAAATGTCTCGCTCCGGATTTTGCTGGTTATAGCAGTGGTAGCGCAACTGGGTATGGAAATGACGTCGGTGTTTGCCGTACTAGGCTCGGCGGGGTTAGCTATTGGTTTAGCTTTACAAGGCAGTTTATCTAATTTTGCCGGTGGGGTTTTAATTCTAGCCATTAAACCTTTCCGGGTAAACGATTACATTGAAGCCCAAGGCGTGGGCGGGCGCGTGTCGGTTATTAATATTTTAAATACCGTTATTGTTACCCCTGATAATAAAACCATTTACCTACCCAATGGTCCGCTGGCCAACAGCACCATTACCAACCACGATGTAGAAGCCAACCGCCGCACCGAGGTTAGGCTGGTTCTGCAACACGGCAACGATATAGAACTGGCCAAAAAATTAATCCGGGATATTATTAGCATCGACGACCGGATTTTACCAACCCCGGCACCCCAGATAGTTTCTGAAAACATTGATGCCGGTATAGCCCTGATTACCCGTACCTGGACCCTACGCGAAAATATTGGCAGCCTTTCCAACGATTTGCACGACCGCATCCGGTCCGCTTTTGAACGCGAAAATATTACGCTCAACGGTCCGCGAAAAGCCGTTTAAACTAAAAACAGAAATCTACCCGGGCTAAATATTTTGTTTGTTATTAACTTAAAGCAAAATAGGCAGCTCGGTAATAAAAATATTAGGTATGTACACCAAAGAACAAGCCTCTTCGCTGCGGCAGGCATTCTGGACCGCATTTGGCAATTACATGACCCCGGTTCCTTCGGCCGAAGGTTTAAAAACCAATTGGATAAACTACAACACCGGGCTTAAAAATGTATACTTCCGGCTAAAAGCCGATAAGCAGGTTGCCTCTATTGGAATTGAAATTACCCATCCGGATGCGGGCATTCAGGAATTATTTTTTGAGCAGTTTCTGGAGTTACGCACCTTTTTACACGAACAATTAGGCGAAACCTGGGAGTGGGCTTTACACACCACCGATGAAAACGGCAAAACCATTAGCCGGATTTACAAAGACCTGAGCCCGGTTAGTATTTTTAACCAAAACGATTGGCCGGCACTTATTTCATTTTTTAAACCCCGCTTAATTGCCCTCGACGAGTTCTGGAGCACCGCCCAGTACAGCTTCGATGATTTGCGGTAAAAGCCTGAAAACACCCATAATCCCTGATCATCTCAGCGCACCTAATCGAACAAGGATAACCTTTATTTAGCACAAAGGGTAAAAAAAGCTGCCGGAGGCCATTATAAGTGCAAGCCGGTAACTTAAATTACATTTAAGAAAAAAATAGTATGGCAGAACCTTTGCGCTTAAGTATATTGGATCAGTCGCCGGTCCGGAAGAACGGCAACGCCCGGCAAGCCCTGCAGGAAACCACCGAACTGGCCCGATTAGCCGATAAACTGGGATATACCCGCTTTTGGGTGTCGGAGCACCATAACACAGCCTCTTTGGCTGGTTCGGCGCCCGAAGTATTGCTGGCGCACTTAGGCAATCATACCCAACGTATCCGGCTGGGTTCGGGTGGGGTTATGCTGCCGCACTACAGCGCTTTAAAAGTGGCCGAAAATTTCCGGTTACTCGAAGCGTTGCAGCCGGGCCGGATTGATTTGGGCATTGGCCGGGCACCCGGCGGCGATCGCTTAACGGCCGCATTGCTGAACCCGCATAATAACTTTAGCCCCGAAGAATTTATCCAACAACTCTCTGATCTGCAAAACTACTTAACCGATGCCCATGAACCCGGCACTGTACAAGCTAAGGTAAAAGCCACCCCTGCCGCCGATACTGTTCCCCCAATTTGGGTATTAAGCTCCAGCGGCGAAAGCGGTATATATGCGGCCCATTTTGGCATGGCATTTTCGTTTGCCCAGTTTATCAGCCCAGTTGGTGCGGCCCAGTCTATCCAGATGTACAAAGAACGGTTTTCGCCATCTGGCCAGTTAACTTCTCCGGAAGCCAACCTGGCTATATTTGTTTTGTGCGCCGAAACTGAAGAAAAAGCCCTGCAATTGCAAGCGGTTATGGATGTGCAATTACTCCGTCTGGAGCAAGGCATGCGGGAAGGATTTGTTACCTACGACGAAATTAAGGATTACCAGTTTACCGAAGGCGAACTGGAACGGGTACGCTTTAACCGCCGCCGCAGCTTATTTGGCACGCCCGACCAGTTAAAACTTAAAATTACTGATTTGGCTAAAAGTTGCGGCGTACAAGAAGTAGTAGTCGTTACCATTACCCACGATTTTGCCGATCGCATTCGTTCGTATGAACTACTGGCCGAAGCCTTCGATCTTAATCCCGCTTAAGTTGGTTGTCGTTAATGTCCTATGCAAAGGTTAGTTTTTAATTCTTTCTATTTCAGAATTTTTTCTTAAATCTGTCATTTCTGAATTTTCTACTTCCTTTTGTATGATTACCCAACCTGAATCAAATTTTGTAGGAGCAGAAGCAGTTTTCCAAGTAAATACAAATAAAGTATCACTTTTTGCTTTGTACAAAAATGGTTCTAATCCATAATAAACATACTCCTCTGTCGGATCAGGTTCAAATTCTTTATCTTCATTTAAAGAAATCACTGTAATTTGGTGGTCATCAGTTAGACCCCAATTTTTAGTTTTTATAAAAATTTTTGAGTTCTCCCGGTAGGATTTCAATTCAATTTTTGAAAAGGTCGGCTGTAAGGAATTTGTTAGCTGGTTTATTATAAAGAAAAAGAACAACCCGCCAATGGCCAAAAGCACACAAATTATTATTAATAAGGCTTTAAACGCTTCTTTCATTTATGCTAAAATCCCTTTAATTAAATAATATACAAAACCTCAGTCTTTCTTACGCTATCTTTAGAAAATATCCCACGCTTGGCACCTGCTGCCACCATTAACGCCAGTACTTATGTATAATTTCTGCGTGTTACTGCCTAAAAATATTTCCCGGCAAAACCATTAAAAATTTACTTTAGAGCATAAATATAGCTATTTTGCCCTCTGCTATATTTATTTTACCTGGTCCGGCTAAGCCGATAACGCAAAATAATAGTAGGAATTACCCGGATAATATAGCTACTTTGTTACCGTTATTTTTTAAATTTTAAGTAAGAAAACTATTTATGAAGAGGCAATTTTTAGCTTTAGCCTTTACTTTAGCCGTAACCGGCTCCGGTTTTATAAGCAGCTGCAACCAGAAAAAACCAGCCGACACCAAAACCGCCGCTAACTCCTCCGCGGCCGATTCGCTCAATGCCCCTACTCCGGCATTGGCCACCGATACTCCAGCCACGGCAACTACCACCGAAACAGCGGCCACTACCGCCCCGGCCGCTACTGCTCCCGCTGCGGGCCAGAAATTTGGCTACATTAACTCGGCCGATTTGCTCAAAATTATGCCCGAAACTAAAAGAGCCGAAGCAAATCTGGAAGCTTTTGTTAAAAACTTGGAGAAGCAGTTTGGTGGTTTACAAACCGAGTACCAGACTAAAATAAACGAATTTCAGTCGCAGGAAAAAACCATGGTAGATGCAGTAAAAGAAACCCGGATCAGAGCCATTCAGGAATTAGAACAGCGCATGCAGCAGTCGCAGGTTTCTGGTCAGCAACAGGTTGCCGCCAAACGCGAACAATTATTTAAACCCATTCTGGACAAAGCCGAAAAAGCCATTAAAGACGTAGGTAAAGAAAACGGCTACGACTATATTTTTGATACCAACACCCGCTCTTTTGTTTATGCCAAAGAAAGCCACAATGTTATAAATCTGGTAAAAGCCAAATTAAACATCAAATAACACGGCGCTTAAAAACACCCGGCACCGGCAAAGTCTTTACAGATTTTTGGTACCCAATTATGCTTATCTGCGTAAACTAATTTAAGTATGGCGCAAGCTGTAAATGTTTCACTTAAATTTAGTACAATGAAAGATAAGGAAAATAAAAACCAGGTAGATGCCAAAAAATTAGTTGAAGATATTAATTCAGTACCCAAAGCGGCTACTAACCAAGGCAATGAATTTGTAGACGATCCCAAACGACCAGCCAAAAGCGGTCGGCACGATGCCAATTCGGTGCAAGATGGTGGTCAGGACTTAGGTTCTTCGGCTGGTAGTCATTAGAATATCATATTAGTTATAAACAAGAAACCCGGTTGTTACAGCAACCGGGTTTCTTGTTTATAACTTCATTAATTTAGACTAGCGGTAGTATTAATTTACCTGATGCATCCAGACGAAAAAGAAATAACCCGCTTAAGTAAATTTTTAAGCCTTGTGTTGCGGCATCAGCCGGAAAAAATTGGCCTTACTTTAGATAATCAGGGCTGGACCGATGTAAACAGCTTAATGGAAAAGGCGGAGCAAGCCGGTGTACACCTTCATTTAACGCTGCTACAGCATATTGTGGCTACCAACGCCAAAAAACGATTCAGCTTCGACGAAACCGGCACCCGTATTCGGGCCAATCAGGGGCATTCGGTTGCCGTAGAACTGGGTTATTTGCCGGCAGTACCGCCCGCTATTTTGTACCACGGAACTGCCCTGGCGTTTTTAGAACCCATTTTAAACCACGGTTTACAAAAACAAAAGCGTCATCATGTGCATTTAAGCCCTGAATTTAACACGGCCCGGCAAGTGGGGCAACGCCACGGCAAGCCCGTGGTACTGACCGTACAAGCAACAACTATGCACCAGCAAGGTTATTCTTTTTTCCGGGCGGCTAATGGCGTTTGGCTCACCGACCAGGTTCCCGCCAAATACCTGCAGGTCCTGAACGAATCAGAATAATTATAATAGCGGTGTTTACAGATTGTTCTTTATCTTTTCTTCAACTTTAAAACCATATACAAATAGATTTAAAATTCTGTTTTACACTATTAGAAAAAGTTATTTTTAAACACCCTTTTTAAACAAGAGTAAAGTGGAATAAATAATATTTACAAGCTTAGGAAAAATGGCATTTTTACCTAGTTTTGCTTACAGGAAAGTAAATTAATTATTTAAACAGGAGAATACATGAAGAAAGATTTTCGCCGATTGGCCCTGGTAGTTTTGGGTTTATTTTTTTTAAATTTAATAACCTGGGCTTTACCGGCCAATAGTGCCCCGGCCCGCGAATTTTACGAATTAAAAGTTTACTCACTTAAAACCCAGGAACAGGAAAACCGGGTAGACGCTTATTTAAAAAATGCTTACTTACCTGCTTTGCACCGGGCCGGGATTAGTAAAGTAGGCGTTTTTAAATTAATTGGTAACGATACCGCCCGTACCAAAAAAGTATACGTGATGGTGCCCATGAAAACCCTGGACCAACTCGTTAAACTGCCGCAAACTTTAGCCAAAGACAAACAATATACCCAGGCCGGTGCCGATTACATTAATGCGCCGTACACCAATCCGCCGTATACCCGCATGGAAAGCATTATTATTCAGGCTTTTGAAATGATGCCCCAAATGGCGGTACCAAACCTGAAAGGCCCCAAAGCCGACCGGGTTTACGAATTGCGCAGCTACGAAGGCCACACTGAAAAAATTTACCAGAACAAAGTACAAATGTTTAACCAGGGCGGCGAAGTAGATATTTTTAAAAGACTAGGTTTTAACGCAGTATTTTACGGCGAAGTAGTAGCCGGCAGCACCATGCCCAACCTCATGTACCTGACCACTTTCGAAAACCGCCCCACCCGCGATGAGAAATGGAAATCTTTCAGCGCCGACCCGGCCTGGAAAACTTTATCGGCCAAGCCTGAATACAAAAACAATGTTTCTAAAAACGTAACGTTATTCTTACGTCCGGCCGATTATTCTGACATTTAATTTCTCCGGAAAATATGAATACCAACGGCCCGCTTTTCTAAGGCGGGCCGTTTTTGTTGTAGCCATCATCAAAAATTATCTTAAACAACTAACCAGGCAAAAGAATCTTACCCGGTTACTCTCAATAGAAATAACCTTCTACCTACTTTTGTGCACTTAGTATGGTCATCTGGCAAATACCTAATGGTTAAAAAATATTACAGGCAAGTTTAGTATTCTCTTTCTTTTCCTACTTTCCTTTCTAAACAATAATTCCTTACAGCATGACAGCAGGAGCGCCCTCTGGTAAAAAGAAAGTTGATATAATTCAGCCAAATTTATGCAAGCAGCCAAGTATCAATACACTAAAACTTATCACTTAAAACTACTCTCTTCCTTATTCCGGGTTAAAAGAACCAGGTGCAGCAATTGGTAAATGCCCGTCCCGGCTTATCTTTGCCCTCCCAAAACTAAACAACGCCTGCCATGCTGGTAACTTCCGAAGTAAGATTAGAATCTATTGTGCTGCACAAAATTGGTAATAAAAGCCGCGAAGAAGATATCCGGTTCTCGAAAGCGCCTTTACAACTAGATGGTTTTGTAAAAGAACTGTTGCTTAAATATTTTTTATCGCCGTTTAAATCCGAAGAATATTTTAACCTGCACCACGAATCGGATATTAACCTGAACGAAGTCTTCAGCTTTGTTTCTAAAATATTTGCCGACCCCGAAACCCTTTATGAGCAATCGGTAAACCTGGCGCGGCACTTGTACGAGCAAAGCACCCATCCCAAAGTAAAAGAAGGCGAATTTTACGTTACCTACCTGGCCGATTGCGTACTGGATGGCGAAGCCGTAGATGCCGTAGGTTTGTTTAAATCAGAATCGCGGGAAACTTATTTAAAGGTATTTCCGAACGGCGACACCTTTGACATTGATGGCGAAGACGGAGTAAATATTAACAAACTCGATAAAGGCTGCCTTATTTTTAATACCGACCAGGAACAAGGTTACTTGGTGGCAACCGTAGATAACCTGAGCAAAGGCAACGAGGCCCAATACTGGAAAGATGAATTTTTAAAAGTAAAATTCCGGCCCGATAGTTATTTCCATACCCAGAAAATAATGAATCTGTGCAAAACCTTTGTAGAAGAACGCATGCCCGAAGAATTTGAAGTAAGCCGCGCCGATCAGGCCAATCTGCTCCATAAATCGCTGGGCTACTTACAGGAAAAAGAAGTTTTTGATTTGCAGAATTTTCAGGAAGAAGTGATTCAGCAACCCGACTTAATTGAGAGCTTCCAGAACTACAAAACCCAGTACGAAACCGAAAGAAATATTGAATTAAAACCCGAGTTTGATATTCATGATACGGCGGTAAAAAAGCAAACCCGCTTCATGAAAAGCATTATTAAACTAGATAAAAACTTTCATATTTACGTACACGGCAATAGCCAGAACATTGAGAAAGGCTTCGACGAAGAACGCGGCATGCATTATTATCAACTCTTTTTTAAAGAAGAAAGCTGATTTTGTCCCGCGCTTAGATTTAAATCTAAAGTTTTCTGGCCAATTTATCAGCTAAATAATTTAAGCTAAATAAACTGCCACAAACTATAACGCAAATTAATAGCAAACCCTATGGACCAGCTTACCCCCACCAAATTTAAAGAAAAAGCCAGCGAACTTGTAACTCAGGGCAAATATTGCCGGGTACAATATTTTTCGGCTTTACACGAGTTTTTCACGGTGCGGGCGGTTTTAAAAGCAATCCAGACCGAAGCCAAAGAAGATGTTTTGGTCTTAAGCTCCGGCGAAAATATTCCGCTCAGCCGCATTTACCGCCTCGACGACTACGTAAACCCGGCTTATCAGGATTATTACAACGCCTCATGCGATATTTAAAGCTCGGTTAATCAATCTATTGTGGGCTGGCCGATTTATATTATTTAACAAGTACTTTACCGCTTACTTTATACATTTCCGGCGTCAGCCAGCGGATGCCGCTTGCTTATGGTTATAGCTTAACCTGACCCAATTTAGGCCTACCCGCAAATAAAAAGGATTTAGACCTGTGATGGAAATCGTTTTTTTATAATTTTACGCATCTGAAATTATTCACCAACACTAAATTAAATATATACAGCATGAAAGTAACCGTAGTGGGAGCAGGTAATGTGGGTGCCACGTGTGCCGACGTATTGGCTTATCGCGAAGTAGCGAACGAAGTAGTATTATTAGATATCCGGGAAGGTTTTGCCGAAGGTAAAGCATTGGATATCTGGCAGAAAGCCCCCATAAATTTATACGATACGCGTACCGTGGGCGTAACCAACGATTACTCTCGCACGGCCAATTCTGATATTGTGGTAATTACCTCTGGTTTGCCCCGTAAACCCGGCATGACCCGCGACGACCTTATTTCAACGAATGCGGGCATTGTACAATCGGTAACGCAAAATATAGTACAGCACTCGCCCAACGCCATTATTATTGTGGTTTCTAACCCCTTAGATGTAATGACGTATGCGGCCCATATTACATCTAAACTGCCGCGTACCCGCGTAATGGGTATGGCGGGTATTCTGGATACGGCCCGTTACCGTGCGTTCCTGGCCGAAGCCTTAAACGTATCGCCAAAAGATATTCAGGCGGTATTGCTGGGCGGCCACGGCGACACCATGGTGCCTTTGCCGCGTTACACCACCGTAGGCGGTATTCCGGTTACCGAATTAATCGACGAAGAACCTTTAAATGCCATTATTGAGCGTACCAAAAATGGTGGCGGCGAATTGGTAAAACTGATGGGAACTTCGGCCTGGTATGCACCGGGTTCGGCGGCCGCGCAAATGGTAGAAGCCATTGCCCGTGACCAAAAACGTGTTTTCCCGGTTTGCGTGAAACTAGAAGGCGAATACGGTATTGAAGGTACTTACCTGGGAGTGCCGGTAGTATTAGGCAAAGATGGCGTAGAAAAAGTACTGGAACTTAAGCTTAACGACGAGGAAATGGAACTGCTCCGCTTATCGGATAAGCATGTGAGAGAAGTTATGGCCGTATTAGACAATATGCAGTCGGGTAGCTAGTTATTAACTGCTTAACAGATAAACAAAAAAGCACTGCTACAGCAGTGCTTTTTTGTTTATCTGTTAAGCAAAAAGGCCTAAATTCCCTCTGCAGGCCAGATTTTTCCTCTTCACTATCTCTTATAACTAACCTCTAATTACTAATAACCAACAACTAACTACTCCTTCTGGCTGGCGCGGAAAAGCTTTTGCTTTTCTTCTTTGCTTAAACTTTCATATCCCGATTTAGAAATTTTATCCAGGATTAAATCTATTTCGTTTTGGCTGGGTTTGCCGGCCGATGTCGCGTACGAAGTAGCCGGAGTCGGATTCTTGTAACTTACTTTCATGCGGGGCCGGCGGTTAAACAAGCCCGTAATAAAATCCCAGAAACTATGCAGAGGCCTACCCAAATCGGTACCGTTTTTTAATTGCCGGATAAAAATATACCCGAGCAACGCACCGCCCAAGTGGGCCACATTACCGCCGGCATTGTCGCCGACAGCACCCGAAACCGAAAGGATTACCAAAAACCAGGCAATCCATTTGATCTTTACCGGGCCCAGTAAAAGCAGGTTAAAGGTAAAATCGGGTAGTAAAGTAGCCGCCGCTACAATAACCGCTAAAACACTCGCCGAGGCACCAATCATTTCGGCACTACCCCGCAAAATAAAGTAAGGCACAAAATTATAAAACAACAGGTACAGCACCGCTCCGGTTAATCCGCCCAGAATATAAAGGCTTACTAATTTTTTACTGCCTAAATATTCCCGGATTAACACCCCAAACCAATAAAGGTTAAGCATGTTAAATATGATATGCAAAAAGCCCCGGTGCGTTAAAAAATAAGTAAATACAGTCCAGGGCCGCCGTATAAATACGGCGGGGTTAGATGGCAGCGCCAGGTTGCTCACAATCCGTTCGTATAACCCCGAATTCTGGGTAATCGTCAGGATAACGTTCAGGAATATAAGTACCACAAAAACCAAAATATTAATTAATATCAATTGGTTCAGGGCATTGTCGCGCCGGTTAAAGGCGCCACGAATATCATCGAAAATACTATTCATCTTTAGTAAAACTGATTTTTATCTTTTTCCCACACTTTTATCAGGATATAGGCAAACAGCATACCGCCTAAGTGGGCGTAGTGGGCAACGTTGTCGCCGGGCATACGTTGTATGCCGGCGTAAATTTCGTAAGCGCCGTAGAGCATTACAAAATATTTAGCCTTTATTGGAAAAGGGAAAAACAGCAACATGAGTTCCGTGTTTGGGAACAACATACCAAAAGCCATTAATATGCCAAACACCGCCCCCGATGCACCCAGCATTGGCACATCTATCATTTTATTGTAAAAGCTCTTAACCGATTGTACCGTACCCTGTATAATGGCTGGGTCCTCGGGGTTGCGGCGAAATTGCTCTACAATAGCTTCGTTGCCTTCTAAACTAAGGTGTTCTTCAATATAATTCCGGAAATTTATGGGTGTTGGGGCATTAATGTATTGTACCGTATCTTCGCGTAATTGGTTAAATTCGTAAGACCGGACAGCCGTAAATAAAACGCTGGCGCCAAACCCGGTAATGAGGTAAAACATCAGAAAACGCTGCGGCCCCCAGTGGTACTCGAGCATGGGCCCAAAAATAAATAAACTAAACATGTTGCTGAACAAATGGCCCCAGCCACCGTGCATAAACATGTGTGTCAGGAACTGGAAAGGCCTAAAGTTCGCGGAACGGAAATCGTACAGCGCAAACATATTACCGCTACCGAAATAATTAAAAGCCAGAAAAGTAACTAAGTTTATGATCAGGATATTCCGGACCATAGGGGTTATATTCATCATAAATTAATCGCAAATAGGTAATCAGTTTTTCAGAAATAATTCCTGCAACTGGTTTAAATCTAGCATTACCAGGGTTTTCTGACCCGAAGGCGTATAGTTAGGCACCTGCGTGGCAAAAAGTTTATCTACCAGGGCATTTATTTCGGCTTCGGTCATGCGGGCTACCAGGCGGCTGGCCACCCGTTTGGCCATTGCCCGGGCCATTATTTCTTTTTTATCCAACGCCAACTCGTCGCGGTTGTTATGGTATTGTTCTATTAATCCTTCAAAAAGATCTTTCTCGCGGCTGGGCGGTACCTCGGCTGGTATGCCGTTTACCACAATGGCATTTACCCCAAAATCACTAAAAACAAACCCTAATGCCTGGAGTTCGCCGGCCATGTCCTGTACCGTGTTATAATCGGCAGCCGAAAACTGCAGCACTTCGGGGAACAGCAAGGTTTGGGTGGTACCGGCATTTTTTTGCAAAGCCGCCGTAAACTTTTCGTATAAAATACGCTCTTGCGCGGCCTGCTGGTCTACAACCATTACCCCCGATTTCACCTGCACCACCAAATATTTCTGGTGAATTTGCATGGCTTTACTACCGGCCGTAGACACGGACTGCAACGATTCCGGAAAAAAATCATCAAAAGACGCACTTCCCAAATGGGTCCGGAGCGGGGCCGACCAAGGTTTTTCGGTTTTGCTGCCGGTAGATACCGACGACCGGGCGCTGCTGCTATGGTTAAAAGAAGCCGGAATAGTTTCGGTCCGGAAAACCGGTGCGGCTGTAGCTAACGGCGTTTTAAAATCGGTTTCGATGGGCCGGAGTGGGGCAAAATTTACATCGCCTTCAAAATCGAGCGAAGGGGCAATATTGTGCAAACCCAACGATTGTTTAACAGCCGCCCGCACAATGGCATAAACGGTTTTCTCGTCTTCGAATTTTATTTCGGTTTTAGTGGGATGTACGTTTATATCTATTTGCTCCGGGTTTAACTCCAGAAACAAAACGTAAAACGGAAAACTATCTTTGGGCAGCAGGCCTTCGTAAGCCGTTAGCACCGCATGATTTAAATAAGCATTCCGGATAAAGCGATTATTCACGAAAAAGAACTGCTCGCCCCGCGATTTTTTGGCAAACTCAGGTTTACCAATATAGCCGCTTATTTTTACCAGAGGTGTATTTTCTTCGCAAGGTGCCAGTTGTTCTTTGTAAGTTTTTCCAAAAATGGCCACAATCCGCTGGCTTAACTTAGCGGCTGGTAATTGAAAAACTTCCAAGTCGTTTTGGTACAACGAAAAACCAATGTGTGGGTGGGCCAAAGCAATCCGGATAAACTCATCGAGAATGTGGCGCATTTCCACGGCATTGCTTTTAAGAAAATTACGCCGGGCCGGCACATTATAAAAAAGATTTTTAACGCAAAGGTTGGTACCGTCGGGCATAGCTACGGGCTCCTGCACCAGCACCTCCGAGCCTTCAATCACAATTTTAGTACCGGTATCGGCCGCCGGCTTTTTGGTTTTTAGTTCTACCTGGGCTACAGCTGCAATAGAGGCCAAAGCTTCGCCCCGGAAACCCATGGTCCGGATGCGGAACAAATCGTCGGTTGATTTTATTTTGGATGTGGCATGCCGCTCAAAACTCATACGGGCATCGGTTTCAGACATGCCTATCCCGTTATCCACTACCTGAATTAATGTTTTACCCGCTTCTTTTACAATTAACTGAATGCTGCTGCTACCGGCATCCACGGCATTTTCCATCAGCTCTTTTACTACCGATGCCGGCCGCTGTACCACCTCGCCCGCGGCAATTTGGTTGGCCAGGTACTCCGGTAATAAATTAATTATATCGGTCATGCAAATTTTAGCTTACTGCTCTGGTAATTCATCTGGGTTTACAATTGGCCCGCCCGTTGGTTATTTACCGCGCTATGCGATTAGCCGCTTTCAGAACCACGGTCTTACAAAAATTATGCGTATTATTGCAAACAAATAAAACAGGCAAGGACTTTGCAAATATTAAACTGCTCCCAGCCGGTTAGCAGCCTTAAACTTTAAGGCACATTTTGTTGTTTTAAAAGCACATCAGGTATAAAATTCATTTGCCTGGTTAAACAAAAAATGTTTAATTTTCGAAGGCAATGGCAGCCGCAACGGATGGACCAATGGAATAACCTACCGGATTAACCGGTTTTAGCCGGTTTTGGTTACGCCCCGCAAAATTAAGTTTTATTCCGAGGTATTCAAATTAAGATAAGCAGTTAAGTTAACATGCTCAAAGGCTTTAATATATTTTTATTATTCATGCTAATACTCGGAGCAGGTTTAATTACCTCCTCCGCCCCGCCCGACGAAAAGGTAGTTTCGGTTCAGGAAAGGCAGTGGGTAGACAGTGTTTTTGCTACTTTAACCCCCGACCAGCGGATAGGCCAGCTTTTTATGGTTACGGCTTATTCTAATAAAGATGCGGCCCACGTAAAACAAACCGAGCGGTTAATTGCCCAGTATGGCATTGGGGGGCTCATGTTTATGCAAGGCGGTCCTAAGCGGCAGGTAAACTTAACCAACTTTTACCAGACCAAAGCCAAAGTACCTTTATTTATTGCCATGGATGCCGAGTGGGGCCTGAGTATGCGCCTCGATAGCACCATGCACTTTGCCAAGCAAATGACCTTGGGCGCCATTGACGAAGACAAGTACGTGTACCTGATGGGCCGGGAAATTGCCTTAAAATTAAAGCGGATGGGAGTACACGTAAGCTTTTCGCCGGTGCTGGATGTAAACAGCAACCCCCGTAACCCGGTAATCGGCAACCGCTCTTTCGGCGAATTAAAAGAAAAAGTTTCGAGCCGGGGAATTGCTTACATTAAAGGATTGCAAGACCACGGCATTATGGCCGTAGCCAAACATTTTCCGGGCCACGGCGATACCGACAAAGATTCCCATAAAACTTTACCCATTGTCCGGAGCGACCTGAATCGTTTACAGGATATTGATTTGTACCCGTTTAAAAAATCTTTTGATGCCGGGGTTATGGGGGTAATGGTAGCTCACCTGCACCTGCCCGTTTTCGATACTACCGCCAATACGGCCGCTACGCTCTCGCACAACTTAGTAACGGGTTTATTAAAAGAGAAAATGAACTACAAGGGCCTGATTTTTACCGATGCCCTGAACATGCGCAGTGTTACCCGTTTTTACAAACCCGGCGAAGTAGATGCCCTGGCTTTAATTGCTGGTAACGATATTTTGCTTTACTCCGAAGATGTACCCATAGCTGTTGGCAAAATAAAAGAAGCGGTAGTGGCCGGTAAAATATCGCAGGAAGAAGTAGATTACCGGGTAAAAAAAGTACTCCACGCGAAATATTGGGCGGGCCTGAACACCTACAAACCCGTAGAAATAAGCAATTTAACGGAGGACCTGAACCGGCCGGTGAGCAGCATCGTGAAACAGCAATTATACGAACACGCCGTAACCATTGTCTCGAACAAAGATAATCTATTGCCCTTCCGGACGCTGGATACTGTAAATTACGCCGTAGTGGCCCTGGGCGCCAAAGACCAGAATAATTTTACCCGGACCATGCAAAAATACGCGCCAGTAACGGTATTTAATGTGCCGGGTAAATCGGCCAACGACTCGGTTTATGCCCGTTTACACCGCAACTTACAAGAATTTAATGTAGTTGTGGTCAGCATTCATGGTATTAACAACACGCCAGCCAACCACTACGGTATTTCGGAGGCTAACCGCAACTTTATTCGCAAGCTACAAGAAAACCCGAAGCAAAAAGTAGTGTTAGTAGCTATGGGCAACGCCTATAGCTTACAATATTTCCAGAATAGCAATTGGCTGGTTTGCGGCTACGAAGACAATGAGATTTCGCAGTTGGTAGTACCACAAATATTATTCGGGGCTTTGCCGGCGCGCGGCACCTTACCCGTATCGCCATCGCCGGCGCTACAGGCCGGCCGCGGTTTTAATACCCAAGCTTTAAACCGGCTGCGCTTTTCCTTACCCGAAAGTGTCGGCCTGGATTCTAAAGTATTAAACCAAATCGATAATGTGGCCCGCGAAGCTATTGCTTATGCCGCCATACCGGGGTGCCAGATTTTAGTAGCCAAAGATGGCGCAGTGGTTTTCGAGAAAGCCTACGGCCATTATACCTACGATAAAAAGCTGCCGGTAACCACCAACACCATCTACGACATAGCCTCTATTACCAAAGTAGCCGGTACGTTGCAAGCTATTATGTATTTAAAAGACCGGGGCCGTTTAAACCTGGATGCTAAAGTAAGTCTGTATTTACCCGAACTAAAAGGCACGAACAAGCAAAACATAGTTCTCCGGGAGGTTCTGGCCCACCAGGCCGGCCTGCAACCCGGCTTGCCTTTTTACCAGCGCACCATCGACCCCAAAGTAAAAGACCGCTATTATTCTACGGTGCAGAGCCTGGAATTTCCGCACGAGGTAGTGCCGGGCATGTATGCTGCCAAAGACATAGAGGACGTTATGTGGAAGTGGATTATCGACTCGCCGCTTTTAATAAAGAAAAAAGGCGCTACCACTTACGAGTTTAAGTACTCCGACCTTAGTTTCTATATATTGCGGCGGGTTGCCGAAAAACTGCTTAACCAGAATATCAGCGATTTCCTGGATCAAAACTTTTACCTGCCTTTGGGCCTTAATTCGCTTACATACCATCCGTTAAGCAAATTTACCCGCGAGCAAATTGTGCCTACCGAAAACGATATTTATTTCCGGAAAAGCTTGGTTTGGGGTACTGTGCACGACCAGGGCGCGGCCATGATGGGGGGCATTGCGGGCCACGCAGGCTTGTTCTCGAATGCCTTTGATTTGGCAACTTTAATGCAAATGAACCTGCAAAACGGTAACTACGGCGGGCGCAGGTATTTTAATTCAGAGGTGGTTACTGAATTTGCCCAAAGACCATACCCGGGTAACCGACGCGGACTGGGCTGGGATATGGCCAACCCCGATGGTACGGGCGCAACCTCTACCCTGGCTTCTTTAAGTACCTTTGGCCATACCGGCTTTACCGGCACCTGCGCCTGGGTAGATCCCGAAACCAAGCTGGTGTATATATTCCTGTCGAACCGGGTAAACCCGGATGCTACTAATAATAAACTTATCAGTTACAACATCCGCACCCGTATCCACGATATAATTTACAAAGCCATCCAAACCAAGTCTTAATAGCAGTAACTAAGCCCAAACCAACTAAATATTATTTCCTGCTAAATAATCTGCCTGCTTCACGCAAAAACCTAAATGTTGGCGTTAGCCCGTTGCTGGTAGCTGCATTGGAGGCACCGGTCAGGTTTGGCGTGCTAAATTAATTTTACATAGCTTTGCCGGCAATAATTGTATGCGTAAAACCTTTTAATAATTTTAAGCTTTTAAGTAAGTAGCCCTGCGCCCCAGTTATTAACCTAAAACTTTTCATGCGCCCAGTAGTATTTAAAATATTAGGTGTAAATAATTTCTGGTTGGCGTAGGTACTCCGGTAGCGGAGATTATTTAGATAATTTTATTTCCCAATTAGCTCTTAAACAAATCAGCAGATTAGCATTTCATGAATATAGGTATCGTTTGTTACCCCACCTTTGGTGGCAGCGGTGTGGTAGCCACTGAATTAGGTTTAGCTTTGGCCCTGAAAGGGCATCGTATTCATTTTATTACTTACAGCCAGCCCGCCCGACTCGATTTTTTTAATGAAAACCTGTTCTACCACGAAGTAATTGTACCGTCTTACCCCCTGTTCCAGTACGACCCGTACGAACTGGCCCTGGCAAGTAAAATGGTAGATATTGTGCAGTTCGAGAAATTAGATGTTTTGCACGTACATTACGCTATACCACACGCATCGGCGGCCTACATGGCCAAACAGATATTAAAAACCAAAGGCATTCAGATTCCGATAATTACTACTTTGCATGGCACCGATATTACCCTGGTGGGCAAAGACGCTTCTTTTGAGCCGGTAGTTACTTTTAGCATTAACCAATCCGATGGTGTTACGGCCGTTTCCGCGGATCTGCGCACCGAAACTTATAACCATTTCCGGATCGAAAAAGAAATAGAAGTAATTCCGAATTTTATTAACCTCGAGCGGTTTCAGCGGCAGCGCAAAGAACATTTCCGGGCCGCTATCAGCCCCGCCGGCGAAAAATTACTGGTGCATACGTCTAACTTCCGGAGCGTTAAACGGGTGCAGGATGTAATTAAAATATTCTACAACGTGCGCAAACACATACCTTGTAAGCTCCTGATGGTGGGCGATGGCCCTGACCGGATAAAAGCCGAAAAGCTTTGCCGCAAGCTGGATGTTTGCAACGATGTCCGGTTTTTAGGTAAAATGGATGCTGTGGAAGAAGTTTTATCGGTAGCCGATTTATTTTTAATGCCTTCCGAGAAAGAAAGTTTTGGTTTAGCGGCCTTAGAAGCCATGGCTTGCCAGGTACCGGTTATTTCGTCGAATGCCGGCGGTATTCCCGAATTAAATATTAATGGCGTAACCGGTTTTGTGAGCCCCGTAGGCGATGTAGATGCCATGGTTAAAAACGCCCTCTTTGTGCTCGACGATGCCAACCTGCCCCAATTTAAAGCCAATGCCCTGGCCCGGGCCAAAGATTTTGAAACGAGCAAAATAGTGCCATTGTACGAGCAGTTTTACCAGAAAGTAAAAGATGCGCAACTAGCCGAATTATAATCCTGTTCAGGTATTCTATCAGAATTAAAAAATCCTGCCCCTTTCCGGAGCAGGATTTTTTTTGTTCAACCAGGCAGAATATTTTAATCGCCGGTAAAGCTGTCAGGCTAATTTTTTCTATAAACCTGTAATTATTAACTTAAAAAATACTGATAATTCAGTATTGTAATTATGCTTTTGATTCCAAAAATTGCATTTACTTAATCCCCAATAAACCTGGTTACATTTAGTAATCAAAGGTTTATATAAGCAAGCGCCTCTTGTCATTTAATAATAACCACTAGTTACCGGAAACATGAAAATTAAAAATAATTTATTGTTCCACAACGACAACGAACAAGTAAATTTCCTGGCTACGCCCAACAAAGGCGGCCGCTACACGCCCAGGTTTCTGGTCATTCATTATACCGCTGCTACTACGGCCCCATCGGCTATTAATTGGCTCACTAACCCAGTTGCCCAAGCCTCGGCGCATTTGGTTATAGATCGTGCCGGCGGTGTTACGCAACTGGCTCCATTTAATATTGTTACCTGGCACGCCGGCAAAAGCCGCTGGAACGGCCTAGATGGCTTAAACAGTTTTGCCATAGGTATAGAATTGGTAAATGCCGGGCGCTTATCTAAAATTGGCGAGAAGTGCATTTGTCCTGTCGATAAACAGCATATTGCCGACGACGATATTGTAATTGCCACCCACAAAAACGAAAACAAAGAATCTATCTGGCAAGAATATACCGATAAACAAGTTGAGGTAGCCTTAGAAATTTCGGCGTTGCTGGTCCGGGATTATAAACTCGAAGATGTGCTGGGCCACGAAGATATTGCGCCCATCCGGAAATCGGATCCCGGCCCAGCTTTCCCGATGAAAAGCTTCCGGGCCCGCGCGCTGGGCCGCAAAGACGAAACCCAGGATGAGTACGTTACCTCTACAGCCGTAAATATCCGGGCTGGGGCCGGCACGCCCTTCCCTACCTTAACCGAGCCTCTACCGCCCAACACCCGCGTTTTGGTATTACTCACCGAAGGCAACTGGAGTTTTGTGGAAGTACAAGACACGGTACACAACCTTATGGATTTAGAAGGCTGGGTATTTAGTAAATTTCTACAGAAAGCCTAAGCAATGTTTTTTCAGGCGTTACTTAACTAGCAAGATAAACATTGTAGCATTTTATAAACTGCGGCAACTGTTGGCCTGGCTGCGGAAGTACCAGTCAGTAATCTGGCAAAAGCTTTAGAATTACTGGTGATAACACCACCCATGGCACAAATTCTATTCAAAACAAAAATGCTAATCGGCTTATTATTTAAAATATTTATTTAGCTGCTACGGAAGGCATAAATAAAAAATATAGCCCTATTCTTTTGAGAAAAGCCCCGATTACTTTTTATAAAGCCAATTAACCAATTACCCGGTGGTTTATCCCGAAAGGTATCTATTAAATATTGCTCACAGCTTCCCAATTTCCACTATTAATCCTTCTCTTTAATTGTTCTTCTGTTAGGCAGATGACTTAAGTCATGCTGGTGCATGATTTAGATCATACCGGCAAAACTACTGACCGCCTACCTTGCACCTGTCCGGAAAGCTAAACTTTATGCTATGGGTTTGCCGCAGTAAAATAGCCACGTTAAAGCACAATAGCTTTAGCTGTTCCGGTTAGTAACACTTCTAAAACAAGCTAATAATTTATTTTAGAATCACTTACGGCTATACTATTTAAATAAATATTGGTGCAGATTATTACCAGGTAATCTGTACAACACTTTTACCCTTATAACATGCCTGATATTGCTTTACACGCCTTTCACATTCCAGTAATGGGATTGGCTTTTTCCATCGATTCGCCGCTTAAAGTAGCCCGTTACGGCATTTCTTCGGTCATTTCGCTCAGCGACGATGCTTTAATTGAAGAAATGCGAGCTTATTACAGTCGGCTAAACGAAGAACCTTTTACCCCGATAACCACCCACCAGGAAGATTACCGGGCGCAACGCATTACGGCCTACTTAAATTTGCTACATAAATTAGTACACCGGCAAACCGAGGCTTTGCGTGCCCAACCTTTTACCCCGGAGTCTGACCTGACCAAATATTTCGAAATGCTCCCGGAAAGTTCGCCGGCCAAAACGCAATATTTACATATGTTGCAACTTCGTGATATTGGTGAAGTAGAGGTATTGCAAAACCAATTACGACAATTGGTACGGCCGGGCAGCATTGATGTAAATATTATGACAAAGCTGGATAAAACCAATTACCAGAAAAACGGGGAAGCTTTGCCCGCCATTTACTCCGATGCTTTGGCCGCCTTGCGCGGATTTGCGCAAAGCCAGGTAGCCGCAGCCGTTATTTTCTCGGCCGGTATGAACATGCGCCTGTACGCCTACTTAGAGCAATTCCCCGACTTTTTGCCCGATGCCCAGGGTCAGTTCCGCAAGAAAGTAATAATTAAGGTAAGCGACTACCGCTCGGCGTTGGTGCAAGGTAAAATATTAGCTAAAAAAGGCATTTGGGTATCAGAGTTCCGGATTGAGTCGGGATTAAACTGCGGCGGTCATGCTTTTGCCACCGATGGTTATTTACTAGGCCCTATTCTGGAAGAGTTTAAACAAAACCGCCAGCAATTACAAGCCGAATTATTTGGTCTGTACGGCGCGGCCTTAACCGCTAAAGGGTTTTCCGTGGCCGCTCCTCCGGCTATGCGCATTACGGTACAGGGTGGCATTGGCACGGCGGCCGAACAAAACTTTTTACAAGAACATTACCAGGTAGATGCCACCGGTTGGGGAACGCCTTTTCTACTGGTGCCCGGAGCCACTACCGTAGACACCGAAACCTTATTAAAGTTAGCCCAGGCCAAATCCGATGATTTATATTTGAGCCCAATTTCGCCGTTGGGCGTACCTTTTAACGCTTTGCGGGGCACCAGCTCCGAAACCCTTAAATTCAGCCGTATTGAACGCGACCAACCCGGCAGCCCTTGTTCTAAAAAGCACCTGGTTTCAAATACCGAATTTACCGCAGTACCCATTTGTACGGCTTCGCGCAAATACCAGAAGTTGAAACTGGCCCAGTTACAAACCGCCGATTTACCGCCGGCCCAGTATCAGGCCGAAAAAACTAAAGTATTGGCAAAAGAATGCCTCTGCGACGGATTGGCCAACACGGCTTTGCAATTATTTCAGTTGGGGCGTAACCCAGCCAGTCGCCCCGTTACCATTTGTCCGGGTCCTAACCTCGCGTATTTCTCCGGCATATTTTCGCTCCGCCAAATGGTAGATCATATTTATGGCCGCACCAACTTGCTAAACCAAACGTACCGGCCGCACATGTTTATCAACGAACTAAAAATGTACGTCGATTATTGGTTTAATTTATTTACCGACCAATCCGAAGCCATACCGGAAAAACAACAGAAATATATCCAGAACTTTCAGGCCAACCTGCTCCAGGGCATTGCTTATTACCAGGCGTTAGCGTCTAAAATATTCTCCGACCCAACGGCTCAAAATATTTTTCAGACTGAATTAACCCAGTTAAAAGACCGATTGCAAAACGTATAACTCAAATAAAAACCAGGCAGAATCTTTTATTTTAAAACTTTAACCTTGCTAATAAATCAATTTTTATAGTCTTAAGACTCTGATAAAATAATTATTGTAGACTTCATTTACGGCCGGTTTTAACCGGCCGTAAGTATTTAAGCAGCTTTATAAATTATTTAAATGTAAATAGCTGATTTCCTGCCGTATTCATTTGCTTATACCGCGGCAAATGATAAATTTACCCGGGCTAATTTCCCTTTTAAAATTATGGGATATAAAATCTTGTCGTTAGATGGCGGCGGCTCCTGGGCTTTAATTCAGGCCCGGATTTTACAGGATATATACGGCGATATACAGGGCCATGCGTTGTTACGCCAGTTCGATCTGGTTATTTCTAATTCGGGCGGCAGCCTGGTTTTAGCGGCTTTATGTACTAACCTGAAAATTAGCGAAATAACCGATTTATTTTTATTAGCAGAAAACCGGGAAAAGGTATTTTCGTCGTTAACCTTACCCGAGAAGTTAAAGAAAAGAAACTTTTTGAGTTTGTTCCGGCAATGGCTGGAGCTGGGACCCAAATACAGCACCGAACGCAAACTTGCGGGCTTAGTAGAAGTACTTACCAGCTACGACGAATATTTTAAAACCGGCAAAATTGCCCAACCAATTGTAAATACACCTTTACCCGAACTGCCTGCCATTATTGGCAAACCCGAACTGCAATTAATTATTGTGGGCTTTGATTATTTTCGGGAGCGGGTAAGCTTTTTCCGGTCTAACCCCGGCAGCAATACCGACCGCTTTAGCCAGAACGGCCATTACCAAATTTCTTTGGCGCACGCCATCCACGCCTCCAGCAATGCCCCGGTTAATTATTTCGATGCCCCGGCCGAAGTAGAGATTACCCATGTACCTAGCCAGGAATCCCGGCGAACTTTGTATTGGGACGGCGCCGTAGCCGGATTTAACAACCCGGTATTGGCCGGCTTAACCGAAGCCATCACGAACAATGCCGGGCTGTTGCTGTCCGAATACCATATTTTAACGCTAGGCACGGGTTTGGTCCGGAAAGCCATTATTGCCAATTATGCCAGTTCCAACAATCCCAGCTTAAAAGAAATATTCCGTCTCAACCAAGATAAATATTATACCCTCAGCGATTATTCGTCGCGTTTTTTTAATGATTTAAGCAAAATGGCCCAGAGTATTCTCAGCGACCCGCCCGATTCGGCTACCTTTATCGCTTATGCCATGCTGGATCCCACCCTTACCTGTTTGGCCAATATTATCCGGATTAATCCTTGCGTCGCGCCCGAGCTAAACCCGGCTACGCTGCACTACGAACTACCCGCTGCCTATGCTACTGATCCGCAGGGCGACACAAAATTCCGGCAATTATTAAACCTCGAAATGGACGCGGTAACTGAAACGGAAGTAAATTTAATCAATGATTTATGCGATAAATTTATCGGGGTTTCTGGCCCGGCGGTGCCTAACCAATTAATTCGCGGCGAAAAAGATACGCCGCATCTGGGCCAGTTTAGTTACCAGCAAGCCAAAGAAAAGTGGCTTAGGTTAATTAACCCGGTCTAATATGAGCCGTGTTTTTGTAATAACTATCAGCTTTTAAAAAAGAGGTTAGCTACTTATTCCCTTTTGGTTAACCCATTAACAAATTATTCTCAGGGAACCGCCTGGCCACTACCACTATTAAGTAAATTGTAGGCTTTTGCCCTTCCGGGATAAAAAAATGCAAATAAACTGCCGGGTACTTGTAATTAATTAATAAAATTCCAGAACTTAGCGACTGCATAAATACCCCAAGCACATTTATTTATGAGCAAAGACAAATATTTTATTATAGATTTCGACAGTACCTTTACCCAGGTAGAAGCCTTGGATGAGTTAGGCGAAATATCGCTGCACGACGAAGAACAACGCGCGCAAATTCTGCAGGAAATCAAAGATATTACCAATAGTGCCATGAACGGCAACAGTTCGTTTACCGAAGGTTTGTCGAAGCGCCTGGCTTTACTTAAAGCAAATAAAAAGCATTTAGGGCCTTTAATTTCCCGCCTCGAAACAAAAGTTTCGGAATCGGTAAAACGTAACAAAGAATTTTTTAACCAATATGCCGATCACATTTTTATTGTTTCGAGCGGGTTTAAAGAATTTATAACCCCTATTGTTACACCTTTCGGCATTAAAGAAGAAAATATTTACGCCAACACCTTTGAGTACGATGCTAACGGCAATATCATTGGCTTTGATACCACTAACGTTTTGTGTTTAGACAAAGGCAAAATCAAACTCCTGGAAAACCTGGCCCTACAGGGCGATGTTTACGTGCTGGGCGATGGCTACACCGATTACGAAATAAAAGAAGCCGGCCTGGCAAATAAATTTTACGCTTTTACCGAAAATATTTCGCGCGATAATGTAATTGCCAAAGCCGAACACATTGCCCCCAGCCTCGACGAATTTTTGTACCAGAACAAGCTACCAATGGCTATCTCTTACCCCAAAAACCGGATAAGTGTGCTGTTGCTGGAAAATATTCACCCCAAAGCCGTAGAGTTGTTTAAGCGCGAAGGTTACCAGGTAGAAACCATGACCGGCGCCCTGAACGAAGACGAACTGTGCGAGCGCATTAAAAACGTCTCGATATTAGGTATCCGTTCTAAAACGCAGGTTACCAAACGGGTATTGGCCAACGCCAATAAATTAATGAGTGTGGGTGCTTTCTGCATTGGCACCAACCAGATAGATTTAACTACTTGTCTGCAGTCGGGTATAGCGGTATTTAATGCCCCTTACAGCAACACCCGCAGCGTGGTAGAGTTGGCCATTGGCCAGATTATTATGCTGGCCCGCAATATTTTACCGAAAAGTGAAAAAATGCACCGCGGTATCTGGGACAAATCGGCGGCCGGAAGTTTTGAAGTGCGCGGCAAAAAGCTGGGTATTGTGGGCTACGGCAGCATTGGTTCGCAGTTATCGGTGCTGGCTGAAGCCTTGGGTATGGAGGTTTACTATTACGATGTAGTAGAAAAACTGCAACTAGGCAACGCCCGCAAATGCCGTACCCTAAAAGAATTGTTGGGCCTGGCCGATTTTGTAACGCTGCACATTGATGGCCGCGCCAGCAACCGCAATTTGTTTGGCCCTGCCGAGTTTGAAGCTATGAAAGACGGCGCTATTTTCCTGAACCTGAGCCGCGGCCACATTGTAGATATTCCGAGCCTGGTACAAAGCATTAAATCGGGCAAAATAAAAGGTGCCGCCGTAGATGTGTTCCCGTACGAGCCGGTAAATAACGCCGAAGAATTTTTAAACGAATTGCGCGGTTTGCCCAACGTCATTTTAACGCCGCACATTGGGGGTAGCACCAGCGAAGCCCAGGAAAATATTGCCAACTTTGTACCAAACCGCATTATGGAGTACATAAATACCGGCAATACCTACCAAAGCGTTAACTTCCCGAATATTCAGTTGCCCGAGCTGAACAATGCCCATCGGCTTATTCACCTGCACGCCAACGTGCCGGGCGTATTAGCCAATATTAACAATGTTCTGGCCGGCAACCACGTAAATATTCTGGGCCAGTACCTCAAAACCAATGAGCACATTGGCTACGTTATCACCGACATCGACAAAGCCTACGAAAAAACTGTAATTGAAGACCTGAAGCAGGTACCCCACACCATTAAGTTCCGGATTCTTTATTAACAATAAGTAGAAGGATAAAGGCAGAAAGAGTTTTAGAATTGCATAATCCAAATTTCTATTACATTTTCCAACATCTTTTATCCTTCTACCTTTTTCCCTTAAACATGAACAACAAAATATACTTTACGCCGGGGCCATCGGAGTTGTACCCAACGGTACCGCAGCACATGCAGGCGGCCATGGCAAATAAAATTGGCAGTATATCGCACCGCAGCCAGCAGTTTAAAGATATTTACGCCCATACCGAGCAGGGCTTGCGGGCCTTGTTAAACTTACCCGATAATTTCCAGATTTTGTTTTTGTCGTCGGCAAATGAGATTTGGGAACGGGCCATTCAGAACTGCGTGGAGCACGAAAGTTTCCATTTGGTAAACGGCTCTTTTTCAAAACGTTTTTTCCAGATTTCCAACGAACTGGGCCGCAAAGCTACCAAACACGAAGTTTCTTTCGGGCAAGGCTTTTGGGCTGATGATGTGCAAATTCCGGATACCGCCGAATTGGTAGCTTTGGTGCAAAACGAAACCAGCTCGGGTGCCACCTTACCCGTAGCCGAGATAAATAAAATAAAAGCCAAGGCTAATACCGATGCTTTAATATTTGTAGATGCGGTGTCGTCGATGCCGCACCCGGCTTTTGATTACAGCCAGGTAGATTCGGTTTATTTTTCGGTGCAGAAATGCTTTGGCTTACCGGCCGGCTTGGGTGTGTGGCTCGTAAATGAGCGGTGCATTGCCAAAGCCGAAGCGCTCAGTGTTAAAGGTTTATCTATTGGTTCTTACCACAGCCTGCCATCTTTGTTAAGCAAAGCCCAAACGTACCAAAACCCCGAAACGCCCAACGTTCTGAATATTTATTTACTGGGACAAGTGGCAGAAGAAATGCATAAAAAAGGCATCCAAACCATCCGCCAGGAAACTCAAACCAAAGCCCAACTGATTTACGATTATATTGCGCAAAGCCAGAACTTTTCGGTAGCCGTGGCAGAGCCGGCGCACCAATCGGCCACTACCATTGTAGCCAACACCCAAATATCTTCGGCCGAGGTAATTAAAAAACTTGCCCCTTTTGATATGGTAATAGGCAGCGGCTACGGCAACTACAAAGATTCCCAAATCCGGATTGCCAACTTTCCCGCGCACTCAGTTAGCCAAGTGCAAGCCCTGATTTACAAGTTGCAGGAGTTTTTTGGATAATCTTTATTCGTTAATGGTTAATCGTTGTTCGTTAATCCTTGTTCGTTAATCCTTGTTAAACCGGTAATATCTACTCTAAATCCGGTTACTTTGAGCACTGTGTATTTTTCCAAAAATCAATAAAACCCAAACAACGATTAACAAACAACGAATAACGTTCTTACTTGCTTTTCAGCAAATAACTTTTCTGGTTAAAGCTGTAATTTAAACCTAAAACCAGGCGGCCCGCGCTGGTGGGATGCTCGGTTGTGGCTTCATACACCGGAAACTGCGCCCCCATATTCACCGAGAAGTTTTTATAAAATATATCTAGTCCGGGCCCCAGTAAAGCATTGTTCATGCGGTGCTCGCCGGTGTGTTCCCCGTTCAGGGTTTCGCCGGGGGTATATTCGTAAAAAAATTGCGCCGACGGGATTATTTGCCAGTTCAGGTTAGGCATATAGCGGTAAAACAGGTTAGCAAAATGCGCCGAACTGTTGGCAATGCCTTCGTGGTAATAATTTTGCCCGTTTATTTTGTAGCTGGAGTTAAGGCTAAGGCCTAGTTTGCGGTAACCAATAATATAGTTTAAATAGCCAAAATAATCTACACTACCGGTACCGGTTTGTAAAAGCAAAGGATAGCGGGTCCCGGCGGCATCTTTCCGGTAATAATGCCCGGTGGGCAGTTTTAAACCGCCCCCCACAATTAACCGTTGTTGCGCACCGGCTACTTCAATCTGACGCAACAAATGAAATCCGGCAAATAAGTTTACATCGCCTATGCCGGAAACCGAAGAAGTACTGCCCTCGGTGCGGCTGCTATTCATATTTAAAGGCACATAAGCATTTAGCTCCAGCCGCTTATGAATAAAATATTTACCCCGTAGTTCTACTACCCGAAAAGCTTCGTAATCCTGCGGATTATCGCCGTGGGTATGCGGCCCGGTACCCGGCTGGTGGGTATGTCCGGCACCAGTTTCCTGCCAGGGCGAAGGATAAAACACCCGCACGCCATCCGGGAAAAATTTTTTTTTTTGATTTAGGCCCTGGTACCCGTTAAAAATGCGGTAGCGGTGCATTATCCCCAGGGTGCTTTGGTTGTCGTAAGGCGTAATGCCCATAAAGCAGCCACAAATATCGCAAGCAAAGCTACGCAGCGGACTAATTAGGGCAATAATGCCGAAAAGAAATATTAAAGTTACTTTTTTATTTAGGTTCTGAAAACGCTGCATTGTTTAAGAATTTATGATCGGTGAGGGTATGTAAAAAGGAAATAATGGCTTCTTTTTCCTGGTCGTTTAACCAGATGCCCAAGCTTCCGTCGGGCTGAATGAGCGTGGCATCTAAAGTAGTTGATGATTTTACCCCGTTGCGGTAATGCTCAAGCACCTGGGCTAAATTCCGGAAGCGGCCATCGTGCATGTAAGGTGCTGTTACCCCAACATTGCGCAACGAAGGCACTTTAAACTTTCCGGCATCGGCCGGCAAAAAAGTTATAAGGCTGCGCCCGGCATCAGTGGTAAAAGTTGCATCCAGGCCGTTGTTGCGGTATGTATGGTCAGTAAGCAAATCGGTAGCGTGGCAAGAGGTACAGTGCTGTTGAAAAAGTTTAAATCCTTTTTCTTCTGTTGCGCTAAATATTTCTTTCTCTTGCCGGCGATAGCGGTCGTAGCGGGAATCGGCCGACACCAGTGCGCCCATAAATTGCGCCATGGCCCTAAAAAGCTGCTGACTTGTTATTTGCTCCTGGCCAAATACCTTTTTAAACTTTTGCGGGTACTCCGGGTGTTTGTTCAGCTTGTTTATCACATTTGCCAAGGTTTCGTCCATTTCTACCGGGTTGGTTAGCGGCGCTAAGGGCACCAGTTCCAGGTGATTTACGCCTCCATCCCAGAAAAATTCCGGCTGCCAGGCCAGGTTGGCCAGTCCGGGTGTATTGCGGGTACCCAGTTTATCTTCGATACCATGACTTACCGGGTGGCCTAAATCGGCAAAGCCTGCAAATTGCCGGTGACAACTGCCGCACGAAACCGAGTTGTTGCGGGATAAAACCGGATCGTAGAAAAGGGCCCGCCCCAATTCAAAGCCTTCTTTTGTGACCGGATTATTCTTAAAAATATCGGGCAGTGGCGGGAAATTGGCTGGTTCGGGAACGGCAAAACGGCTTGGCTTATCTATATCAGATTCGCAAGCGACCAAAAACCAGGGCAAAAGCAACCAGCAACCCAAGTTCCGGAGTAATTTAAAAACCAGCATAACCTAAACGGCTAATGAATATGGTCTACAGAAAACATGTCGCGGTAATTATCGGCTATGGCTACGGCCGCCGGTCCGCCCATGGCTTTGTTTAGTTCCGAAAACCTAACCGTGGTAGGCGTCTTAAACATTTCTAAAATATCGACTTTCAGGTGTACTTCGGGCGTGCGGGTACCAGTAATATTTAGCCGGTTGCCGCCTAATGAAGGGCTTACCGTCCGGATGGTGTTGGTAGGTTGCTTAAAGCCGCCTACATGAAACACCAAACCACCGTTCGTCTCGGTAGATTGTGCCGAATATCCTTCGAGCTTCAAAAATATATAGCCGGTGCTCCAGGACCAGAACATGCCATTGAGGGGGTCTAGGGCACCGGTTTGGGCACCGCTGGTGTTGCGTAAACTATCTACCCCTATGGTAAAGGTAAGGCCGGTATACTCCCCTACCGGTACTTCCGGAATGGTTATAATGCGGGATTCAGAATTTTCGTGGTCAATTAAATAATAACTTTCCGGTTGTTTGTACTCGGTACCATCGGCTTTTTGGAGCACAATATTACTGATGTAGTAGGTAAAAGTGGTAACCTGAAACGGATCCTGGTTGGCGTTGCGGTAAGTTTTAGAAGCCAATACCAGGGGCTCTGTACCTACCACATTATCAAATTCGAGCTTTAAAGCGCCGGTACCTATCAATTCGTCGGGGTCTTTTTTGCACCCACTAATATTTATAAGTAAAAAGAAAGAAAAAAGAATTAAAGTATAACGTAGTAAGATCATAATTTTTGAAGCTTTATATAAACAAAGGATTAGGGGCAAACTAAAGTCAGCCCTAAGTAAATAAGCCCGAATATGGCCGGGTTTCTGCACCCGTCAGGCATTGAAAAACAGGAATAAATAAGCGGTAATAACCAGCCGTAGATACTTAATGGGCGCGATAAATATTTCTGGTGAAAAGCAGTGCTCCTCACAGGCAATAATTTGAGCTTAAGGCTCAAACCTGGAAATATCAAGACAATTGTAAATTGGATAAGCGATGGACTCCCGTGTTGTGTAAAGTTTTACAAACTTTACACAACAGAAACTAAAGCCTAAAGTATACCCGCGCCTAAGCTCTGGCGATAACCACAAGGTTAGTTTACCGGTAAAAAATTAGCAGGTAAATTGGGGTGGATGAAAAATAGCCGCGTTGGCCGCATAAAAATAAATGGGTGGGTTAACTTTGGGATAAGCTACCGGAAAATACATGGGCCGCGCTAAATGGGCTTTAACTACCGTATGGCAAAATAGCAAATCAAATTTTTCTTTAACCTGGTTGGGTGCTTGCTTCTCGGCTTTATCGGTGGCTTTTAGTTGTTTTTGCAGGTAGCATTTGCCATGGCAAGCCATTTCGGGCTCCTGGCGGTTTTCGCACAAAACGGCTGCAATATAAGCCTTATCGAGGTGGTAATTGGCTACCACCACTATTTTACTCAAAGCCTGAACCATAATCAGCCCAGCTAAAAATAAAACAAAGACTTTTTTCAAGGAGTTATTTTTTTGGTAAAAGTATTCCGCTCATTCGTAAAAACAAAAATTTAATAATTATTAAAATTTAAATTTTTCGCTTACCGGATGGTTATTTCGGAAAAACGTTTGTCTTCTACAAAAGCAGCATCGGTAAGGGTGTGCAAAAATTTAATTATTTTGTCTTTTTCGAGGGGCGTTAAAGCCAAAGATTTTCCTTTTACTTCGTTAGAGGCTTCCAGAATTAAAGGGTCGATATTGGGGCTATTCAGGTTAATATGCTCGTTGTAGTGGTCCAGCACTTCTTCTAAAGTTTTAAAACGGCCGTCGTGCATGTACGGTGCGGTTAAGGCAATATTCCGGAGCGAAGGCGCTTTAAATTTACCCATATCGGTGGGTTTACCGGTTAGGGCACCTACACCTTGGTCCTGCGGAACGGCATCGAGGCCGTTGTTATGAAATTTCTCTAAGGTTAATAAAGGTCCGTTGTGGCAATCGCCGCAGTTACCCCCGCGTAAACTTATTTCGGGAACCGGGTGCGTCAGGAAAAGCTGATAACCTTCGCGCTCATCTTTGGTAAATACCGCCGGGTCCTGCAAAAATTTATCAAATTTAGAACCCGATGAAACAAGCGTACGCTGAAACTGGGCTAAGGCTTTTAGAATATTATCGGAGGTAATGGTAGGCGAGCCAAAAGCGGCCGCGAATAACTTAGGATAAGCCGGCGTATTTTGTAATTTGTCTACGCTTTGCGCCAGCGGCTGGTTCATTTCCAGGTGATCTTCTAACGGAATGCGGGCTTGTGCTTCTAAGGTTTTGGCCACACCATCCCAGTTAAAAGAAGTTTGCCAGGCCAAGTTGGCCAGCATCATGGCATTGCGGGTGCCCGGTTTACCATCAGTACCTATACTTAGCGCGGTGCCATTGGTAAACGCAAACTGCTGCTGGTGGCAAGAGCCGCAAGAAATATTGTTATTAGCCGATAACTTTTTCTCGTAAAACAAGGCCCGGCCCAAATAAATACCTTCTTCGGTTAAAGGATTATCAGCCGGAATTACCGGTTCCCGGAAGTTAAACGGCACGGCCAAATTATAAGGCTTGGGCTGGGGAGTATTATCGTTAAGTTCTTTATCGGGTTTACCGCAAGCTGCCAACCCCAGCACCACCCAATGGCAGCAGAACCTTATAAGTGGTTTTAAGAAATAATGCCGGGTGTAAAGTGCTGGCTTACCCATTTTGTACCTTTGGTTTATTTTCTATAAAACAAACTACCCACCCCGTTTATTATTTAATAATTACCTAAGCTTTAAAAAACCTGGTTTATTTCTTGCTTCAGGAAACTAATGGCCTGGCCGGTCGGTTCAGCCTGGGCAGTTAAAATATTTTCGAGCACCTTCTTGGCCAGATCGGTTCCGCGGGCATCTTCGGGCAACTCGTGGTAAACCCGGTTAATAAGCGTTACAATATCTTCTTTGGTCCGTTTTACCAATTGCCAGGCCTGGTCGGTCATGTACATTTGCTGCGATATGTTGTGGTTAAATTCTTCCCGGATTTCAGTAAGCAATACCCGCTGGTACTCGGCCGCCGATTGGCCCGCACTGCTTACCCGCACCAGTAAATTACTGGGGGTAATACGTTCCAGGAGCAAACAAACCCGCTCGTAGGCTTGTAACCGGATGGGCAATACCACTGCCGAGTTTTTCATCCGGAGTTCTAATATCCGTTTCTGGTATTCTTTCGTTAAATACGAATTAACCACTGAGTACATGCCGTACAACACCAAAGCCGCCGGTAAAATAACCTTGAGTAAATCAAAAATATAGTCGGTCATAAACAATAGAATTAAACGTAATTGCGTAAAAATAGAAAATTTGCCCGTGAATTTTTAAGCCCAATATCCTGTTCTAAGATTATAAGCCCTTAAACGGAACAAAATAGGTAAATATTAATTAATTTTGTGAAGTTAAATTCTAAACCATGGAAACAGCAACTATAAATAAAATTGCCCCGATTAGCCTTACCCCCCGGGCCATTGAAGAAGTAAAAATAATTATAAAAGACAAAAACGTACCGGCCGAATACGGGTTACGCATTGGCGTACAAGGGGGCGGCTGTTCTGGTATGTCTTATTTGTTGGGTTTTGATAAAAAGAAAGACAACGACGAAACCTATAACATTGAAGGTATTGAGCTAATTATGGATAAAAAACACGGCATGTACGTAATGGGCATGCAAGTTGATTTTCAGGATGGTCTGAACGCCCGGGGCTTTACCTTTAACAATCCGCAGGCCAAAAGTACCTGTGGCTGCGGCAGTTCTTTTTCGGCTTAAGGCTAAAAATTATTTAGTTATTACGTTTATTCTGTTTTGTAAAAAGCAAAAGCCACCTGCGGGTGGCTTTTGCTTTTTATATGCTTTTATTCTTACATCAGTAACTCTCCCACGTGTTTCCGGATGTTGGTACAAATCTGGTCGATGGGTAAGTCGTTGGCATCGGTCCCGAACGGGTTTTCAATTTCTTCGGCAATTAATTCTAAACTGGCCAGGGCGTATAAAATGAGCGCAACCACCGGCACTATGTAATACCCCAGGCTAAACACCCAGCCAAAGGGCAAAGTCATGACGTAAAAGAAGATAAACTTTTTAATAAACACACTGTAGGTAAACGGTATAGGCGTATTTTTAATCCTTTCGCAAGCGCCACAATGGTCGGTTAACGCTTTTACTTCTTCGTTTAAAATTAAAAGCTGGGCATGCGATATTTTTTCTTTTGTATACAACCCATTCACCCGGTTGTATATGGCCGATGCAATTTGGTTGGGCACATGCTTGCCCGGTTTTAAATCCAAAATCGGATCAAACTCGTGAAAATCTTCGTTTTCGCGGAGCAAATGTTTTAGGGCAAAGGCATAATTCGGAATCATTTTCCGGAAATATTGCTTGTCGCGCTCATCCGAGACAAAAGCCTCTATTTTAATGGCCAGGTTGCGTGAGGTGTTGGTTAAGCCACCCCATATTTTGCGTCCCTCCCACCAGCGGTCGTAAGCGGTATTGGTCCGGAAAACCAGCAAAAGCGAAATAACAAAGCCCAGTACATTGTGCATCATGCCTACATTGCGGAGGTTTTGCGAATCGTTAACGCTAATATAATTTAATTCGAGGTAAGCAATCAGGGCCGAATACAAACTTACAGCCACCATTAGCGGTAATAGCTTGCGGAAAGTATCGGCCCGGGTAATCCGGAAAATAAAGGTAAACCAATCTTTAGGGTTATAATTTATCACGGGTAATCAGAGACTTAAATTAAATATTGCCGAAATATTTAAATGGTTAAAAAATTAGAGAGGTAGTGGGCGTATAGTCTAAGCAGCTATCAGGCTTTGTAAAAAAGCCACTTAGATAATTCCTGGTAAGTTATTTTTTTGCCGTACATTAAAATACCCACGCGGTAAATGCGGGCAGCAATCCAGGTAGTCGCAATAAAGCCCAGCACCAGCAAACCCATCGACAAAAGCAACTCCGGCACAGGTACGCCAAACGGTAAGCGCAGCATCATGGCAATAGGCGACGTAAACGGAATAATCGACATCCAGAAAGCTACAGCCCCATCGGGGTTACGGATAATAACGGTTTGGGCAATTACAAAAGTCATAATCAGCGGAATGGTAATTGGGAGCATAAACTGCTGCGTATCGGTTTCGTTGTCTACGGCGGCTCCTACAGCCCCAAATAATGCCCCGTACAATAAATATCCGCCTAAAAAATAAAATACAAAGCAGCCCAGCAGTAAAGGAATATTCAGGTTTTTACTGGCTGCAAAAATATCGGCGGCGGCGTTGGTTTGCATAGTAGCCGGACTGGCATTGGGCGTTGAAAAGCTGGTTGGCGCCGGCGGTGGGGCTAGTTCGTCTTTAAAGCTGGCCGCCACCGCCGAGGTTACTACCGTAGATAAAATTACCCACAGCAAAAACTGGGTGAGGCCCACGGCGGCAATGCCTAATATTTTGCCCATCATGAGCTGAAAAGGCTTCACCGACGAAATAATTACTTCTACAATCCGGTTGGTTTTTTCTTCAATAACGCCCCGCATAATTTGCACCCCGTAAATAAAAATAAACATATAAATCAGGAAGGCCCCTGCATAACCAACGCCGGTGGTTAAAAAAGCATTATTATCTTTTTCGCCTTCTTTGCTCAGGTTGGTGGTAGCAATGGCCACATTGGTTTTAATTTTATCCAGCACCGCCTGGTCTATGCCGGATTGACGATATTTCACGGTTTCAATTTCTTTTTCCAGGCTATTTTCTATTGCCAGCTTGTTATCGAGGCTAATATTGGTTTTAGAATAAAGCCGGATTCCGGCCGGATTATTTAAATCGAGTTTAGGAATATACAGCAAGGCAGTATGATCGCTCTCTAAAAAAGCTGCTTTTAAGGTCTCTAAATCTCCTTGTACCGGTAAATACTGGCGTTTATCGGTGCTTTTAAACTTGTCGGCGAAAAGGCCGCTTTGGTCTAATACCTGTATGGTAGTGGTTTTATCGGATACAGTGGTTAACAGGACCGGCACCACCAGGAGGGTCGCCAATAAAATCGGGGCCAGTAAAGTCATGATAATAAAGCTTTTTTTGCGCACCCGTACCAGGTATTCGCGCTGAAAAATTAACCAGATTTTATGCATAAAGAATAGGTAAGTCGGCTGCTTTGCTCAAAACAAATATAAGGGTTAAAACAAAAACTCTTCCTTTTCCTATGCAAGGATATATTTAGAAGTACCGGATATATTGGGTTACTGCAATAAAATTTAACTCCATGGCCATTGATAAACCCTACCTGAATAAATTTATACCCCAAAATAAACACTGCGGCCCCGCTCAGTAAAGCGGGGCCGCAGTAGAAGTAAATATTAGAGATAAATATTTGTGCTGTATTATTTGGCTATGGAAATGCGCCTGGTAGTAATACCTACTTCAGTTTGGAGTTTAAGTAGGTATACGCCTTTGGCTAAGCCGGAAACTTCCATATCTACCGTTATGTTTTCTCCAGCGCTGGCCCTTCCGGCCGCAACGGTTTTCAGTTTGGACCCTCTAATATCATACAGGTCTAAGATGTAGTCGCCTTTAGTAGCTAAACTTAGTTTTACCGTGGCATTCGTGTTGGCCGGATTGGGATAAACCGTTAAGGCAGAGGCTAACCCAAATGTCTCAGTTGGCGACGACTTTCGGCTGGCAGTTAAGCTACCGGGTGATAGTATCTGTACGGTTATAGTGGCTGTTTGCCCAAATGCATCGCTTACGGTTAAGGTGTAAGTCCCGGCCCCTAAGTTAATTAAATCTTCGTTTGCTGCGCCGTTGCTCCAACGGTACCGGAAAGGGGCTACCCCTCCTATTACACTTACATCAATCGAACCAGTATTGCTGCCGGTGGCCGTTACATGGGTATGTGATTCAGCTAAACTGATAGCGCCATTCTTCCGCCCTACGGTTATAACCGTTCTGGCCTGACAGCCTTTGGCATCGGTGAGGTTAACCGTATATACGCCCGGTGCCGCAACGGCTATATCTTCGGTAGTAGCGCCGGTACTCCAGCTATACGTGTAAGGCGCCGTACCGCCGCTGGGGGTTAAATCTATAGCACCGGCGCCGGTAACTGCTCCCCACATGCCGTACCACGACTCCGCCGGGGTAACTTTGCTGGTGGCTACCAGGGTGCAAACGGTAGTGGTGGCGCTCTTTACCGTAAAACTCTTATCTGTTGCAGCCGGGTGATAGTTGCTGTTGCCGGTTTGGCTGGCTCTGACGGTTACGGTGCCTACTCCGGCTAAAGTAACGGTATTACCTACTACGGTAGCAGGGCCGGTAACCAAACTGTAGGTAACGGCTAAACCCGAAGAAGCCGTGGCACTCAAGGTAAAAGGCGCATCGCCGAAGGTTTTATCCGGTATGGCCGCCATACTGATACTCTGGTTCGCTTTGGCTACTGTAAAACTACGGTCAACTGGTGTAGCCGCTGAATAGTTGCTGTTACCACTCTGGGTGGCACGCACGGTTACTGTTCCGGCACCGGTGATTGTAAGAATATTGCCTGCAATAGTAGCTGGTCCGGAGAGAATACTAAAGCTGACCGGCAAACCTGAACTGGTTGTAGCAGTTAATTGAATAGGTCCATCGCCATAGGTTTTGTCGGGTAAAGCAGCAAAAGTAATGCTTTGCCACCCCTGTACCACGCTAAAACTCTGGTCTACGGGTGGCGCGGGTGCAAATAAGTCATTACCGGCCTGAGTAGCTCGTACGGTTACCTGTCCCACGCCCGTTAGAGTAATAATATTCCCCGAGATAGTAGCTGGCCCCGAGAGAATACTAAAGCTGACCGTTAAACCAGAAGAGGCGGTAGCGCTAACTACAATAGGCGGCTCATTAAAAGTTACTTTGGGCAGGGCCGGGAAAGAAATGCTCTGGTTTTGTTTTACAGTAGCAGATAGCACATTAAAACTAACATCTACCGGCGTAGCGGCCAGGTATTGATCATTACCGGGGTGAAAAGCGCGCACTGTTACTTTGCCAGTGCCCGTAATGGTTAAGATTTTGCCCGATACTGTTGCCGGCCCCGACATGATCCGGTAAGAAACCGACAAGCCGGAACTAGAAGTCGCATTTAAAGCAAAAGGTAGATCGCCATATACTTTATCCGTTATGGGTGGGAAGGTAATGGTTTGCATTTTCAATCCCGAGGTATTTACGGTAATGGTAACAGTAGCCGTGCCGACACAACCATTCGCATCGGTACCGATAACCGTGTAAGTAGTGGTAGCAGCAGGTTTAGCGATTACCGAAGCCCCAGTAGTACTACTTAAGCCCGTAGCCGGCGACCAGATGTAAGAGTTTGCCCCGGAAGCTGCTAAATTAGCCGAACCACCGCTGGTAATGGTAGAAACATTGGTACTAACAGCTACTTTAGGCAGCGGGTTAACCGTTGCGGTAACTGGCACCCGGACACTTTCGCAGGAGCCATTTACCACTGAAACGTAATAAGTAGTGGTAGTAGTAAGTACTGGCGTGGTGAAGATTGCAGTGGTTGCAATAGGTGTGCCCCCTGACTTGCTGGTGTACCAGCGGTATAAACCTGTTGCTGGTGCGCCGGATGCAGTTAGAGTAACCTGGCCTGGGCCACAGATAGATGCATCATAAACTATTGGTGAGGATGGTTTAGCACTTGTCTGAATAGTAAGATTGCTAATAACATCATTACCACATGGGCTATTGCTCCTGACAGAAACAGTCCCTCCAGATTGCCCTACAGCAACTGTTATATAAGGGGTTCCTTGCCCCGAAGTAATGGTCCATCCACTTGGTACAGACCAGAAGAAATTTGTGTATCCATTAGTGTAGGAAACCATATAATAACCATTTCCGGCCTGACAGGGAGAATAAGTACCTTCAATATTTATAGGTGGGCTGGAATTAGTATTAGAAATTGCTACATCGCCCCTACTTTCAGTACCTATTATTACTGGATTGGAGGAAGAAACTACCCTGATTTTATATTTTGCGCTTGCTATGGAATTTGCTGGTATAGTGGCCATAATAGGACTGGAGGTACCACTTCCAATAATAACAGGCGAAACAAAAGAACTAGTTGCACTTGAAAGCTGTACATGAAATACTTCGCCTAAAGCGAAAGTACCAGTGGTTGTAAAATATATAGGCAGTGAACTGCCAGCACAAAAAGCTGAAGTTGATAAATTAGTTGTGCTGATGGTAGGCGGGGGAACTGGTGGAAACCATAATTTTATAACCCAGTAATCACTACCGCCTCTACTATCCTCACTCTTGTCACCATTTGCATTAGAACCTGAAGAATTTCCCAAGAAAAAACCACCATCGGCTGTCTGGTCTAAAGCAGAAAAAGAACTTCCGCCACTTACAATTTTCTCCCATTCTATATTACCAGAAGTATTAAACTTTAATAGCGATTTATTGCTGCCGCTCAAAACAAAGCCTCCATCGGTAGTCTGGTGCAGAGCGCTCAAATAATCATCGTTAGATCCCCCAATGGTTTTATCCCACACCTTTGTGCCAGTAGCGTTCAGTTTAACTAACCAGAAATCTCTACCGCCTTTCGAATTTTCACTTTTATCGCCACTTATATTGGAAAAAGACTCTCCTCCCACAATATAACCGCCATCTTTGGTTTGTATAACATGCCGGAAATCATCAAGGTCATTACCGCCTAAGGTTTTATCCCATTCTTTAATTCCTGAAGCATTTATCTTTACAACCCAATAATCAAAAACACCATTAACTTTATTTGGGTCATCGCCTCTATTATTTTCGCTCTTATCCCCACTTGCATTAGAATACGACAATCCCCCCAATATATACCCTCCATCAGAGGTTTGGTCTAAAGAACGCAGTACATCATATTCGCTCCCACCTATAACTTTATCCCATTCTTTGTTACCGGCAGCACTTATTTTTACGACCCAAAAGTCATACCCTCCTTTAGTCTTATCAGTTTTATCTCCACCTACCATTCCCTGGGTTTGGCCACCTAAAATACAGCCGCCATCTTTAGTTGGCTTTAAAGACCATAATAAATCATCGGAAGGGCTGCCAATAGTTTTATCCCATAATTTATTGCCCCGAGCATCCAGTTTAATAATCCAATAATCATTTATACCTTTTGAGTCATGGGTTTTGTCCCGGCCAGCATTTGCCCAGGATTGTCCACCCACTATATAGCCGCCATCAGTCGTTTGGCAAACAGCAGTAAAATTATTTACTTCAATAGTACCTAATGTTTTATCCCATTCCTTAACTCCGGCCGCATTCAGCTTTACTATCCAAAAATCCCCATAAAAACTTAACCGGGAGTCTTCGGTCTTATCGCCACTAGCCTTAGATTGAGAATTCCCACCTAGAATATAACCACCGTCAGCTGTTTGCTGAACAGATTTTAATTCATCATTACCACTTCCACCAATAGTTTTATCCCACTGCTTAGTAGGTTGAGCCATCAGGTTGGTGACTGATATACCATACCATAAGAGAAATATCATTAGGACGAAAGAGGCTCGGTTAAATGATTGTAGTATTTGGCCTGGTAAAACCCTTTGTTGCGTAATTTTTTTAATCATAGAAATCTATTTAAAATGAGTAAACAGGAGAAGGCAAATAGCTTTACAGAATTCTATTCTGATTTATTAAATATATTTCGCTCGCGACTTACCCAAATGGTAACTTGTTTTTATAAATACAAAAACCGGGTAAACCAAATGGATTGCTGTATTTAAGCGGCCTGGTAGATTTATATCCCTGAGAAAATGTTTTGCGATAGACAAAGAATAGTAAAAAGGAGCTTAACCACCAACTCTAAATCTTTACTCTACTTAAATATTAAGGTAAACAATTTTGATACAGACCGGCAATACATTAGTGCTACAATATATAAAATAGATTTAATTTTTTAGAAAAATATTTATATTTTAAGGTAAAATTATTCCAAAATTTTAACACGTAGCTTTACCATATTCACGACCTATTTTACTATTTCTAATATTCCTTTGAGCCGGTCTTCATTGACTTCATATTTAATGGTCTCCATGCACACACTACCCGGGTTAAATCCTAAGGCTGATTAGTGTTTGTTGCTTTTCTTCTTTGTGCCTTTTCTTGTATCCACAGTAGTAGTGTAAGTTTTTCAATTTTAGATTCTGCAAGTGGTCGGCTATAAAATACAACTGCCCCACCTTAATAGACAGGGCAGTTGTATGCTGGTTCATGCGTGATTATAGCCGTAGCTTTAAAATTTACCTGGCTACTGATAAGCGTTTAGTCGAGACACCCTTATCAGATTGGAGTTTAAGCAGGTATACGCCTTCGGCCAAACTGTTCAGGTTCAACTCCAGGGTTTGGACTTTATTTGCTTGGGCCTGACCAGTAGCTAATGTTTTTACTTTCGCGCCTCTAATGTCAAACAGGTCTAAGGTGTAGTTACCGGTTGCGGCTAAGTTCAAGTTAATCTTGGTTTGTTCTTTAGCCGGATTGGGGTAAACTGTAAAACCAGTTTCTTTATCGATAAATACTTCTTTTTCATTAGGCTTTCTGGCAGCAGCTGTTCCACCGGCCCCCTGTACCTGCACCGAAAGGGTTGCGGTCCGGCCAAATGCATCGGTTACGGTAACCGAGTAAGTACCCGCGGCTAAGTTGGTTAAATCTTCGGTAGTGGCACCATTGTTCCAGCGGTATTTAAAAGGACCAGTGCCGCCCACCACACTTACATCAATGGAGCCATTGTTAGTGCCACCAGTCGTTACATTGGAATGGGATTTAGCTAATGTAAGCGCGGCATTTTTACGGGCAATTGTAACGGTGGTGCGGGTGGTGCAAGCCTGGGCATCGGTAATGGTTACGGTATAAACGCCCGGAGGGGCAACGGCTAAATCTTCGGTAGTAGCCCCGGTGTTCCAGCGGTAGGTGTAGGGGGCAGTGCCGCCGCTGGGGGTTACATCAATGGCACCGGCCCCGCTGGTTGGCCCCCACATACCGTACCAGGGTTCGGCTGGCGTAGTTTTGCTGGTGGCTACTAAATTGCACACTACCGGCGTAGGATTACGTGGATTAACGATAGTAACGGAAGTGCTAAGTTTTCGGCCAAAAGCATCGGTAACCGTAACCGCGTAAGTACCTACGGCCAAACCCGTTAAATCTTCAGAAGTAGCCCCGTTGCTCCACAGGTATTTATAAGGACCGGTACCCCCTACTACCGTTAAATCAATGGAGCCAGTTGGGTCGCCGGTGGTGATAACATTCGTGTGGGTAGTTTGTAAACGCATGGGGTCATTTTTCTTACCCACTTCTATGGTGGTCCGGAGCATACAACCTTGGGCATCCGTTACTACTACGGTATGTACCGTAGGATTGGCAAAAGGATAATCTTCGTAGGGGCCCGGACTCCAAGTATTCCACCGATACGTGTAAGGAGGCGTGCCTCCCGTAACGGTTATATCAATGGAACCTTCGCCTCCCGGATACATGCCGTACCAAGGTTCGGCCTGGACAACTTTGCTCGTAAGTGCCAACTGACAAAGGTCCTTTGGCGGGGAGGTAGTCTCACCAGCTAGCTTCACGGCATAATAATCCCAGCCGGCGCCCGTAAGTCCGCCCAAGATAAAGCCACCATCTGCGGTTTGCTCTAAGTAGCGCAATTGGTCATTATCATATGGAAGTCCTATGGTTTTATCCCATACCCGGTTACCGGCCGCATCTAATTTTATTACCCAAAAATCTGAATTGTAACAAAAATCGACATTACAGTCACCTAGGTTACCTTCCGTTTTATCACCTCCTGCGTCGGAATAAGACTCTCCGCCCAGAATGTAGCCACCATCCGCAGTTTGCCGTAAGGCGCGTAACTCATCTCTGCCGGTCCCCCCAAAGGTTTTTTCCCATTCTTTAACACCCGCCGTATTTAGCTTAATTATCTGATAATCGTCAGAACTACCAACATTTCCTGCAAGATAGCCACCATCAGCAGTTTGCTGGGTTACCATATTTACTGACAAGGGCTGCTCCCATTCGGTTACCCCAACTGCATTCAGTTTAACCGCCAACCAAGGTCTAAAGACCAAAAAACCATTATCGGCGGTTTGTTGTACGGTGCCATCAGCTCTTTCCCATAGTATGCTTCCCGAGGAATTTAGCTTCAAGACACTACCACCTCCAGACAAAACATATCCCCCATCCGGGGTTTGTTCTATAATCTCACCTCCTTTTTCTAATGTTTTATCCCATTGTTTATTACCGGCGGCATCTAGCTTCACTATCCAGGTACCCACAATATTATCGCTTTTATCCCCGCTAGCTTTAGAATCGGACCTGCCAGCCACAATATAGCCGCCATCAGCGGTTGGATCAATTGATGTTAAAGTTTCCCAATCATTTCCGCCCAAGGTATTGTCCCATTGTTTCTCGCCGGCCGCATTTAATTTTACAATCCAATAATCAGGGTTACGCGTACCTCCTACCGGATTCTCCGTCTTATCGTATTCCGCCGGAGAAATCGAAGTACCGCCCAGTATATAACCACCATCGGCCGTTTGCTTTACCATGGCAAACAATTCCGGTTCAGACCCTACAATTCTTTTATCCCATTCTACAGCCGGTTGGGCCAGTATAGTAGTTAATGGAAAAAGAAAGAAGTAGAGCAAGAATAAACCAGGCCGATAAGTTTGCCCAGAAAACTTTAGAAATCGGCTTGTTTTAGCCAAATGGGTTAGAAAAAATCTTTTCATTTTAATTAATTTGTTGGTGGGAGATTGAGTTTTTATGTGCCTTGTATGTGCCCATTTGCATGCTTAAAGTTGCACCAATGGTTACCGGAGAGTTAAACTTTGAAATACTAACTACACGTAGGATAAATAGTAGTAATACTCAATTCCTTAAAGTGGAGCTTGAAGAATTGCAGGTAAAAATTAGGTAATTAAATATTGTTGTTTGTTTTCCTTAAAGAAGAATTGTAGCACGGGAAGTTCTAATATTAAGTATTATCTATTGATACTTAATACCACCGCTTAATATACGTTTATTATAAATATAAGTTAAAATAATTATATAAAGTAATAACTAAAATAATTTTATCTCAGTTAACCGGCATACTTTGCTTCTTTTTGTTTTCTGGTAGATATGGCAGTTCTTTGTTAGATAATTTAGCTATAAGCGATTTTAAGTATGCTTTTACAATTTTGTGTAACCCTGCTGATTTTAGGAAGCGGCATGTACTTTAGCGTAAAAGCGGGTAAACTCACCGAAACCGGGGCCTTAACTGGTGGTTTGCTGGGGCTGGCCATATTCTTAGGAGCAGGTTTTACCGGCCTAACCATGCTGGCCTTGTTTTTTATAATTGGTAGTGGGGTTACTGGCTGGCAGCTACAATATAAAGCAAACCTGGGCCTGGCCGAAGAAAACAAAGGACGCCGAACGGCTGGTCAGGCATTTGCCAATGCGGGCGTTGCGGGTATTTTGGGTTTATTAGCGTGGTTAGCTGGTAGCCACTCCGAATTATTTACGGTAATGTTAGCGGCGTCTTTTGCCTCGGCTACGGCCGATACCGTTTCGTCGGAGTTAGGCAATGTATACGGCAAGCGCTTTTACAATATCCTTACTCTAAAACCCGACACCCGCGGCCTGAATGGCGTTGTTAGCCTGGAAGGAACGGCTTTGGGTGCATTGGGCAGTTTACTCATGGCCATTGTGTATAGCCTGGGTTTTGGCTGGAACGAAAACCTGGTGTACATCCTTATGGGTGGCACACTGGGCAACCTAACCGATTCGGTTCTAGGCGCAACTTTAGAACGACAAAATTATCTATCGAATAATGCCGTTAATTTTCTAAACACGTTGGTAGGCGCCATAGCCGCAGGCCTTTGCTATATTAGTTTCTACTAAAATGGCTATCTGCAGGTAATTATTTTACACAACTCGTAAGGCCTAACCTTTATGCTGGCTCAAACCCGGCAGGTTTTAAATCTTGCCGGGTTTATACTGCTAATATTGATTTTTGGAACTTATTATAGCAGCAACTCAATAGCAGGTGGTATTATTAGGATTTTGGCTTTTCCAGGTTAGGTAAAAAACCGGTAAGTAAGCCTATCAGGGGCAGAAAAGCACATACCCGGAACACATATTCAATACTGGTTTGGTCAGCCAGTTTGCCCAAAACTGCCGAGCCAATGCCGGCAATACCAAAAGCAAAGCCAAAAAACAATCCGGCAATCAGGCCAATTTTACCCGGTACCAGTTCCTGGGCGTAAACCAGAATTGCCGAAAAAGCCGACGACAAGATTACCCCAATAAAAACAATAATTACCCCGGTCCAGAATAAATTAGCAAAAGGCAACAACAACGTAAATGGCGCTACGCCCAAAATAGAGCCCCAAATTACGTATTTCCGCCCAAACTTATCGCCGATAGGCCCACCAATAAAAGTGCCGGCAGCTACCGAAAATAAAAATACAAATAAGTACAATTGGGAGCTTTGCACCGATACCCCAAATTTCTCGATCAGGTAAAACGTAAAATAGCTGGTCATGCTGGCCAGGTACACGTGTTTCGAGAATATTAAAATTAGCAGGATTACCAACGAAAATATTACCTTTTGCCGCGATAAGCCGGGGTGCATTTCGGGTAACGCCACCGTTACTTTCTTCTGGATATTGGCCGTATGATTTTTTTGCCAGTTACCTACCCACCATAAAACCAAAATGGCCACTAAAGCTACCAACGAAAACCATCCTAAATTGCCTTGTCCATACGGTACAATAATTAAAGCGGCCAGTATGGGCCCCAACGAGCTACCGGCATTGCCGCCTAACTGAAACAAAGATTGCGCCATGCCCCGCCGGCCACCCGATGCGAGGTGCGCCATACGCGAGGCCTCCGGGTGAAATACCGCTGACCCTATACCTACCAAACCCACTGAAAAAAGTAAAAACGAAAAATTATGCGCATTGGCCAGCAGCAATAAACCAATTAAGGTAAAGCTCATGCCCAACACCAGCGCGTAAGGTTGCGGCTTTTTATCGGTGTAAAAACCCACAAAAGGTTGCAATATAGAAGCGGTAAGCTGGTAGGTTAAGGTTATTAAACCAATCTGGGTAAAATCTAGTTTAAAGCCATCTTTTATCAGGGGGTAAATAGAAGGAATCAGCGACTGCAAGGTGTCGTTGAGTAAATGCGAGAAACTGATGGCAAACAGAATTGGAAAAACAGCTTGCTGGGCTACCTGGCGGGTTATGGTTTGCTCCGGCGTAAGCGAATTGTTCATAGCAAAAAATATTAATAAATATCCGCTCCTGTTAAGTATACCGGGCAGAATGGCAAAGTTAAAACCTATCTGGGCGGGTTCCTAATTTATACTTCTATTAACAAGTGTTTAAGTGGCTTTGCGGGTATTAAATTCTTATTAAAAACACGTTTTGGGGCTGCTGGTAAGGCTAGTAGTATAGCTCACGTCGGCAAAGCGCCTGCCACTATCTCTATTTTTAACCAACTAAAATTCAACCATTTATTTTACCAACGCGTTGATTTACCTAAGTTCTTAACCTCTTACAACTATGCTAAAGAAAATACTACTAACTAGTTTCTTGCTGGGCGCTGCTTTTGCTTGCTCAGATAAAGACGATGACAACTTTACCATTGCGCAGGAAAGTTACACTTTACCGGGTAATACTTTTTTCCCGGAAGGTATTGCTTACCATGCTAAATCGGGCACTTTCTTTACAGGAAGCGTAAGCAACGGCGATATTTTACGGGTAAAGGTAGAAGACGGCAATGCAGTTTTGTTTGCCACGGGCAGTCAGCAGAACCGGGCCGCCGCCACCGGCTTAAAAATAGACCGGCAAGACCGGTTGTGGGTATGCGGTGGCGCCAGCAATACCATCCAGGTTTTAGATTTAAACGGTATGCAACTCAAAAGCTGGGACACCAAGTCGTTATTTGGCTCGGGTTTTATTAACGATTGTATTTACGACAATACCCACATTTATTTCACCGATTCACAAATTCAAAAAATTTACCGCACCAGCGTAACGGCCAACCAGCCCGGCGATTTAGAAGAATGGCTTACGTTTACCAATGCTCAGATTCCTTACGTGAGCGGCACCAATGCCAACGGTATTGTTAATACCCCCGACAATAAATATTTAATAATGGTAGTTTCTTCTTCGGGCAAATTATACCGCATCGAGAAAAGCAACAAAGCCATTACCGAAATTACCCTAAACACCCCGGTTAATGCCGGCGACGGGCTGTATTTAATGGGCCAAACCTTGTATGTATCGCGTAATGCAACCAACCAGATTTTTCCGGTAACGCTCAACACCGATTATTCCCAAGGCACCGTTGGAGCCGGTTTTGGCAACAATTTATTATTTAACACCACGCTAGATAAAGCCGGCGATTATTTTTTGGTGGTAAATGGCCAGCTTAACCGCCGTAACCCACCAACGCCCACTTTGCCTTTTACGGTAACCCGGGTTGCCATACCGTAAAAAATTGCGGATTGCCCTAAACAAAAAAGGAAGCTGCGGCTTCCTTTTTTGTTTTCATTAGATTTTAACTATTAAGCGTTTTGCTAATAGCTTTTACAGCGGTTTTCATCGTCAAGTAACCAGGTAAGGATTTGATTGCGGCCTTAACCAATATTACTGCTATTACTTCTTGGGCAGTAATTTTATAAGTAAACCGGGGCCTTCGGTAATCGCATAAATATATCCATCCGGACCTTCGGCTACGCATCTTACCCGGCCAATATCCTGGGCCAGTTTTTCTTCGGTTTTGTATTGGGTGCCATTTAACTGTACCCGGGCAATATGCCGGAACGATAAAGCACCTACTAATAAGTTACCTTTCCAGTTGGGGTAACGGTTGCTTGTAACAATGGTCATGCCGCAAGGTGCAATACTGGGAACCCAATAACGTACCGGGTTTTCTACCCCTTCCATTTCTTTATATTCCGTCAGGATGGTGCCATTGTAGTTTATGCCGTACGAAGTTTTGGGCCAACCGTAATTTTTGCCTTTTTGGATCAGGTTGAGCTCGTCGCCGCCTTTAGGCCCGTGTTCTACCGCCCATAAGCGGTTAGTGGTCGCGTCGTATACCATGCCCTGCGGATTGCGGTGGCCGTACGTCCAGATAGAAGGATTGGCACCTTGCTGCCCCACGTAAGGATTGTCTTTGGGCACCCGGCCGTCGTCGTGTAACCGGTGAATTTTGCCGTGGTCGTTGTTTAATTCCTGTACTTTGGGCTGGGTGCCTCTTTCGCCGGAACTGAAAAACATGTAGTTGTCTTTATCGAAAACAATGCGGCTGCCAAAGTGAAAATTAGCGGGCAGGTAAGGTTTGGCTTCAAATAGTTCTTGTTTCTCTACCAGCTCGTTGCCTTTCAGTTTAAACCGCATAATGGCCGTGGTAGCTCCTCCTTCAACGGGTTTGGAGTAAGAAATATAAATCCATTTGTTTTTAGCGTAGTTGGGGTGCAGCTTTATATCCAGCAAACCACCCTGTCCTTGGGCAAAAACTTTAGGTACGCCACTTAGCTTCTCACCGGTAAATTTACCAGCTTTAAAAACCAATATTTCGCCGGCCTTTTCAGTAACCAGCATGCGGCCATCGGGTAGCCAGGCCATGCCCCAGGGATTCTTAAAACCTTCGTAAAGTTTTTCTACGGTATACGCCGACGAATCGGCTACGGGCTGTGTAATTACCGTTTGGTGGGGAGGGGTAAAAGCTTTTCCGGGTAAAACCGTAAAGGCAGCGGCCAGAAAAGAAAGGGAAAAGATTATTTTTTTATTCATTTGGGTACTTAATTTATTTTTTTGCTAAACTACACATACGGCAGCAGCATTAAAAAAAGCATGCCAAATAAAAAAATATTACCTTTTCCCTTCCGTTATTTTAAAAAATTTATTGATACTACGCTAATAATAATTAATACAAGAGAAACTACTCTATTTCATTATTTTAAAAGGATCTTATCTGCTACCGGCAGATAAGATCCTTTTAGAAGAAAAGTGATAACCAGAAAGTACCTTTAGGTAAATATTTCTTCCTGTTTCTGTGACATCAAATATTCATTTAACCCGCTTGCGGTTATTCCTTTTTAAAATATTGCGAAAATTTCACGTTCATTTTTTCCAGGTGACGAATATTTCCATTTAACCGGGCTAAAAAATCCTGGTAATCTTTTTTGTCCAGCGCGGTCCAGCCTACCTCGGCCATGGCACAAGCCCTTGGGAAAGTCATGTGTTCGGCATGGTCGCCGGTAGACACATACTCTGACCAAACATTGGCCTGCGGACCCAAAATATGCTTCGCTTCGTCGGGGGTTAAACTGGCTGGTATAGGGTTATAACCGTAAACTTTTTCTAAAGGTAAAAAGCCGCCAATGGCAACGGGCTCAACCTCGCGGCCTTGTTTGGTCTGGTAATAATCAAGGTACATAAATTGATTCGGCGACATAATAACGTCGTGCTTTTGTTTGGCCGCCGCAATACCGCCTTCTTCGCCGCGCCAGCTCATTACAACTGCATTGGGTGCCAGGCCGCCTTCTAATATTTCGTCCCAACCAATTATAGTCCGGCCTTTAGAATTTACATACTTTTCGATGCGCTGAATAAAATAGCTTTGTAAACCGTGCTCGTCTTTTAAATCGTGCTTTTTAATCAGGTCCTGGGCTACCGCCGATTTTTTCCACCGATCTTTGGGTGCTTCGTCGCCTCCAATATGGATGTATTTACTTGGGAAAACATCCATTACTTCGGTTAAAACATCCTGCAAAAAGGTAAAAGTTTTTTCGTTCGGGCAGAAAATGTCTTTCTGAATACCCCAGGCGGTTAAAACTTTATACGTAGAATCGGGCTTGCAGCTTAATTCGGGGTAAGCGGCCAGGGCAGCCAGCGAATGGCCCGGCATTTCTATTTCGGGAATAATGGTAATAAAACGGTTCTGGGCGTATTTTACCAAGTCTTTTAGTTCTTGCTGGGTGTAGTAACCGCCGTGGCGTTTGCCATCGTATTTGCGGGGTTTATCGCGCACGTGGCCCACTACGGTGCTGTCGCGCCAGGCAGCAACCGACTGCAGCTTAGGATATTTTTTTATTTCCATGCGCCAGCCGGCATCTTCGGTTAAGTGCAGGTGAAACGTATTTATTTTGTAAAGGGCCAGCAGATCAATATATTTTCTTAAGAAATCGACCGGAAAATAATAACGTCCTACATCCAGCATAACGCCACGGTAGCCAAAGCGCGGGGCATCTTCTATTTGAACGGCCGGCACTTTAAAACTTTTAACGCCGCTATTTTTACTTTCTATTTCGGCGGGCATTAACTGCCGCAACGACTGAATAGCCAGAAAAGCACCTTTGGGGGTGCGGGCAGTAACAGTAATATTCTGGGGCGTTACGGCCAGTTTGTAGCCTTCGTCGTGGGTAATGCTTTTGTTTAAACTAAAGGTAATGCTATTGCTCTTTTTGGCAGTGCCGTACTTTAAGTTTATGCCGCTGGCATTTTTAACCAGGTTAACCAAAAAGTCGGTGGCCGTTTTTAAATTAGCATCGGAGCCATTTACCACAATTACTGTATTGGCATCGAGGTTAAAATCACCTTTCTGCGGAACCAGGTTATTGGGTCTAGGAATAATGGGGTAACGGGTGCTGTTGTCCTGAGCCGACAGGTAATTACTGCTACACAGCAGCGCAATTATTAAAAGCAGCAACTTGTGGTGGAAGGCTTTGACCATGGTATAAAATTTGATTTAATAATGGATAATTAGTTGGCGCAAAATATTTGTAATAATTGGCCATCATTACGAATGTGCTCGATGATCTCAATTATTATTTTCGGCTAATATAGATAAAAAACTCAAAGCATAGTTATTCCTAAAGTATTAGTTAATAAAAACAGCAAATAAATATTATCCTTTACAGCCGCCTTATTTTAATATTTTTAAAATATACTTTATCGTGGCGGTCCGCTAATAATATATGGCCGGCGGCAACTTCGCCGTAATAAACCTGGGTTTTAAGTTTGGTGCCCGCCACCTTATGCCGGAATTCCGGGCTGCCACTGGTGTAGCTTACCACTTTAACCCAGTTTAGCGGTACTTCTGTTATTAAATAATATTTCTGGCTTTTTCCTTTTTGCCTGACCGTAAATTGGCAACAAACAAGATGCGGTAGCCTAATATTACCGTAGATTGCGGAACCTGTGAGTGCCCCAACTCGTGTTTAGGAAGTAGTTGCCATTAATTTAACCGGCAGTATCAGGTATTTATCCGGCCTGAATTCAAAAAATCCTGGCCTATTACGGCAGCCAGGCAAAAAAGAAATTTAGAGGTGTATACAGCCGCCTGTTTTTATCAGGGTTTAGGCGAGACATTCGCTTGCTGGGCTAAGCGTTTCATTTCTTCAAGAATTAAAGTCTGAATATTAGGGCCCCATTTACTGGGTAAACCGTAAACAATCTGGGCCGATTCTCCTTCGTAGCCCCCCTCCTGCCAAACCGTAGCCGATGGAATATACGACATCACATCGTTAGAATAGCCCAGCACAAAAATTTGCGGGCCAAATAATTTTTTCAGTTCAATAGCATATTCAATTACCAATTCCCCACCTAAACTAAACAGCGGCTGGTCGCCTAGTTTCCAGACTTGTAACGGATACGGGTAAGCCGTCATAAAACTTTCGCCGTGTTTGGCTTTGTCCAGCATGCGCTCGGCCCAGCGTTTTTGGTAACCGGTATATTCCTGCACTAATTTCGTTAGTTCGGGCTGCGTAGGTGCCGGATTCAGGGGCAGTTGTATTTCGGAGTAAGCGGTAGTAATTTCCGGCGCCAATGGTCGCATTTCTTCTTCTAACACCCGCTCTACGGCTACAGCCAGCGTTCTGCCGTGCTGTTGGGCCAGAGCCACGGAACGCCGGGGTAATGGGTTTTGGTCGGCACCAGCCCCCTGGAAAAACATGGCCGTTACGCCCGGATGGGCTTTTTCCAGCTCCAATTGGGCAAACCCTACGTAATCGCCCGACCATTTGTAACCATCGAGCACGGTAGGATGACAGGCATACCCAAAAGCAATGGCCATTAGTTTACCGGCTTTGTTTACCACTTTAATTACCGGCACGGCAAAATCGTTGGGGCCTTTTAGTTCGGTTTGTTGGGTTAAAGTTGCTTCTTTGTTGTTGCGGCGGTTTACCTGAAAGCGGGTAACACCATTCTGGGCAAACAGTTGCACCGGTTGCAGCGAACCCAGCGCCGTACCCACTAAATTAACAATCTGGGTTTCGAACTTGCGCGAATATTGCTCTACCTTTTTTTTCTCGGCCGCATCCATGGGGTAAACATCCGACAAAGCATTTTCCAGCACCGGGGCCGAGTGGGTATGGGAGCTATTGAGTAATATTTGCGCTTTAGATAAATTATACTTGGTTTTTAGCCGCTCCCGGATATTATCTGAAACAACTTTGGGTAAGCCCAGCAAGTCGGTGGTTACCAGTACAGCTCTTTTACCTGCGGCATCTTCCATAACCAAAGCTTTGGCCCAAATAGGATGCAGGGTACCTTCGGAAGGATGCGTACGGCCGCCATAACCGGCCAGCCACATGGGTTGATCGGGAGTAATATTTACCCGCGCCACCCCGGCTTTCCAGCCGGCGCTGGTCTGATTTGTTTTTTGCGCGAAAATTAACGTGGTGGTTTGAATAAAAAAGAAGAATAAGAGCAACAGTATTTTTTTCATTTCTGCTTATTATTTAAGAGTAAATATATTCTGGCCTCGTTGGCTTAAGATAAAATTAAGTAGTTGATTTAAAGGCAATGTAGCGGCTGCTGAGCTACTTACCTGGCTCCCCTAAAGCCCGGCTATGTAACCCCTCAGCCGCTAAAACTCAGCTTAATCTACTATTTATTCTATGGTCTGGAGTGGCGGCACATTGTTCTCGGCGCCCACGTAGCCTTTATTCTGGTTAATAGTACCTTACCTTTACCTAATAATCAGTTTTTATAGTAACCTAAAATTCTGGTTATGTGCCGTTGCCAACTATATCCAAATTTTACGGGTACACACCTGAGTAAACAAAAGTAAAATTTTACATACAGCTATGTATATGTTTTCGGGCACGTACCCGAACATATTCAAAAAAATAGTTTTGACAAGCCAAAACTACCGGTTATAATTTAAAAGCGTGTTTAAAATTCATAAAACAAGTTTAAAAAGGTCATTCTGAAAGAATATAACTAGCACATAACCAATTAAATTCTTAAAAACGCCGGTTATGAAGGGAAGCTAGTGCTTTATTACTTATTTTTAAAATTTAAACATGTTCAGGCATTATTTATGATATTTAATTAAAAATAAGCCTGAAGCATCAATTAAACAAGCCTACTTTAAAAAAATTCTTTTGCTTTTAACAAAAGGTATCAAAAACAGAGGAATATTCTAAATATTTATTAAAAGCTACCTGTAAACTGGCTAAAAAACAACCCAATTATTTATAAAATACCTCGGCAACATTTAAGAAATATGACCGGTTTGTTTTTATGTTAATTGCGGTAAAACTCGTAGTTCTCGCGGGTTAAAATATCAATGGGCATGTAGTACATATTATCGGTCTTAATTTTTAAAATTAAGTTGTGGTACAAAGCCATTACCCCACGGTAACCCTGCTCCTCTGATTTCTGACAAATCAAAAAATTTAACATTTCGTCTTGCAGGCATTGTATATTCTCTTTTACAAAATCGTAGCCAATGAGCAAAACATTCTCTTTCTGGTTCTTTTTAAGGAAATTAGCCACCAAAAAAACCCTGGAATTGGTTACAAAAACCGAGGCAATATCCGGGTTGTTCTTAAAAACTTCTAACAGGCTTTTCTCAACCGCTTCGTAGTCAGTCTGGTGAATATCAACCTTCAGGATCTCGGTTGATTTGTTTTTATCTTTAAAAAATTGCCGGAAACCTTCTTCTTTTCTTAAGAGGTAATGTTGTTTATTTATTTTCTTAGCAATATTTACCAGCAGGGTTTTGCCCGTTTTCAGGTAAGCATAGTCGGTTAGGCTAGCCGCCAAGTACCCGCTTTTAAATAACTCCGGCCCTACGTAGCACAAACTATCCTGCGACGGAATATCGGAATTGATAAATACGTAAGGAATCTTTTGCTTTTTACAGGCATCGGTAAACTGCACCGCTTCCTGAATAAAAGAAGGAGCCAGTACCAAACCATCTACTTTGTTTTCCAGAATGAGTTTGGTTTGTTTAATAAAAGATTTTTTGTCGTTCTGGTCGAAAAAATATTTCTCTACGTTTATGCCGTATTGGTTTAGTTCCGCTTCGGCCCGGCTAATGCCGGTTAAGGGCGCTTGCCAGTAAGCTGTTTCGGTAGATACTTCCGGAATTAAAGCCGCAAATTTGTAAACTTTGCCTGAAGCCAGCCGGCGCGCCAGAATATTAGGTTGGTAATTTAAATTTTTAATAATTGCGTTAATCTTGTTACGGGTACTTTCCGAAACTCCGGTTCGGTTGTGCAGTACCCGGTCTACCGTTGCCAACGACACGTTGGCCAATTTGGCTATTTCCTTCACCCCTACCAATTCGTCACTTTTCTTCTTCATAGGTCTTTTCTGGCGTTTAGATTAACTTATTTTGCCTTACTATAATATACAAATAAAAACAGGTTTAAAACGATTCAGGAAAATTTTTGATATAAAACAGCCGGGCTGTTTTATTTTTGACTTTAGCTACTGGTGCGTATTTATTTGTAAACTATTATAAATAAATACTTTAACCAGATTTTGTAGTACAGAAAATTCTTACTACAGGTGCTTAGCCTAAAAATAAAACAGCCCGGAAAGTTGGTTTAAAAGAAAATTACCGCGACCAGCGCCGGATACGGTGACCGTAAACCGCATAAAATACCAGGTACAAATAGCACGGGAACAGTACCCAGTAAGCCTGCCGCACATCAAATAAATCGGCATAATGGCCGTAGAATAGCGGCAAAATAGCGTTACCACAAAGCCCCATAATCATGATAGAAGCGCCTAATTTGGTATAACGACCCAAACCATCGAGTGCCAATGGCCAAATACCGGCCCAAACCAAAGAGTTGGGTAAACCCAGTAATACCACAAACCAAATAGAAATATCGGCGGTATGGCCCAGCAAAGTTACCTCTCCGCTTGTAAAAATAATTAAGAGCGTGAAAACACAGCCCAACAAGGTACAAATACGAAGGGCATTTACCTGGCTAATAAACCGCGGAATACAAATAATACCCGTAATGTAGCCGCAAATGGTCATGAATAAAGTATACGACGGGAAGGTTTTGGCTTCCATTAAGGAAATATTCATAGAACCGGCGTAGCCGATAATGGTATCGATGGCAATAACCTGGGTACCCACGTGCAGAAAAATGGCAAATGCGCCTAAAATCAGGTGCGGGAACTGGAAAATACTGGTTTTGGTAGAGTTGGCATTGGCTACTTCCGGGGTTTCTTCTTCGGTATTAATTTCAGGTAACGGCGAGAAGCGCACCATTAAGCCCAAGCAAATCAGGAAAAAGCCCATAAATGTGTAAGGCATTATTACCCGACGGATTAATTCATCTAATGCCGCATCCTTTTGCGTTTCGGTCATGGAACCCAATTGGGCAAATAAATCAGTATCGGTGGCTTTTAAAATTACGGCCGCAAAAATAAGGGGTGCCACAATACCCGCAAATTTGTTGCAGATACCCATAATACTAATGCGCTGGGCAGCTCTTTCTTTGGGCCCCAGAACTGTAATATAAGGGTTAGAGGCGGTTTGTAACACCGCTAAGCCAGCCCCAATGGTAAACAGCCCCATTAAAAATATGCCGTAAGTACGGGTAAGAGCCGCCGGCACAAAGATAAAGGCACCAATGGCCATGGCCCAGAAGCCAAACATCATTCCTTTTTTAAACCCTACTTTTTTTAATAAAAAAGAAGAAGGCACCGACATAACAAAATAAGAAATGTAAAAAGCAAACGTAACCAGGTAAGACTGAAAATTGGTGAGTTCGCAGGCTATTTTAAAATAAGGGATTAAAATTGCGTTTACCCAGGATACAAAACCAAACATGAAAAAAAGTACCCCAATTATTAAAATGGAGATAATGGTATCTCTTTTACTCAGAGAACTAACCTCCACTTTGGCGGCCGATTTAGGTGCTACTAATGTTTTACTCATACAACTATTTTTTTGTCTTCGGAACTAAAGGGTTTAGAAATATTAAATTGAGTTTAGTTATTTAATGTTGGATAAATAGCTTTTTGCCTGGGCACTTTTTTATTATCAGATAAATAAGATTAAAATTAAACCAGCCTTATCTGTTAAGTACCCGCTGCCGGGTTTTACAGGTTTAGCATCTGTATTTTAAGACTACCCAAGGCAATAATCCATGCAGGTAGCAAATAAATTTTCAACTTTAATACACAGCCGTATCGGGGGAAATACAGGCTGCTGTGCCGGACTATAAAAAAGATTTTACCGGATAAAGCCCGAAAAACCCTTTTTATAAAATAAAGTAGCCAGGTAAATATATTCCGGACTAAGTAAAACCAATATCAGGTAAATAGCTCTAAACCAATTGTAGCACCTCTTTCTCAGAACTTCAGATTAGTTACAATATAAGTCTAAACTTAATTTGTAACCTGCTGGTACCTAATTAACCTATATTTTGCTTAACCGCCCTGCTGTTTTCTGAACTACCAGAACAATTTAAGACTCCTTTGTTTTTACCGTGTACGTACCCGAAAATAGTAAAAAGTTTTATAACATCTATACTAAAAACCGTATTTATTAAAAAATATTTTTTTTTCACTCAGCCACCTACTCTTTTACAGACCCTTAACCCATATTATTCTGGATAATATTATAAGTATATTATTCCTTATAATAAACCCAGAGCACGCATTGTAGACCTGGAATTTACTTCCAGCATAATTTATACAAAGAAGTAGCCAGGCTAATTTTTTACTACTTTCGGCTTTAGGCGGTAATATTAATAAATATTAGCAACCTGCTTATTTGCCTTTTATAATTATAATAGTGTGTAACCAGTAGTGCTAAGTAATAAATAATTTAATAATCAGATTACTGATAGATTGGGTTAGTTACAAAACAATTGTTTATTTTCTGTGTACCCGATTACTGGCTTTTAAATTTATTTAACAAAGTTGTTTATGCATTAATAAATAAACCATTCGTTAAGGAGTTGGCCCAACTACCTTTAGTTTAGGGCATAAAAAAAGCAAACCGGTAGGGCTTGCTTTTTCTTAGAATCTGTGGGCATTAACCATTATAATTTCTTCTGAATCGGGCATTATTTTCAACATCTCTGCCACCGCGGTTATTTCTTTGGGCTTGCATTTGCTGACGATCCTCTTCGTATTTGGCGTATTGTTTTTTACTTAAGATGCCTTTTAGTTCTTTTTCGTAGCTGGCGTGCATTTTTTGGCGATCCTGCTTTTGATAAGAATTTCCGGGTTTTTGGTTCTGATTCCGGTAGGCAGTCATTTGCTGAGCTTGTTTCAGGTTTAATGCCTGTAACTGCTTTTTCTGTTTGCTGCTAAGGTCTAATTTTTGGGCCAGCATTTCGGTACGTTGGGTAGCACGCTGCTCCGGGCTTACGGCCATCTTACGGTCTTTATTGCGCTTAAATTCACCCCGGGTATTTTTATCGGAGCGATTTTGTTCAGAAGGGTTGCGGTAAGTATTATTTCTTTCTCTTGGCGCAGTATTTTGGGCATTAACGGTTCCGGCTACAGCTACACTTAAAGCAATCATGGCTAGGTACTTTTTCATTTTCTTAAAATTTAAAGGTTATAAGTTCTATTTTCTGTCAGGTTAACTAACCTGGTTGATTCCTTTAATTCAAACCAAATGCCAGAAAACCAACCAGCGTTAACCAAACGAGCCAAATTACCGCAAGTATCGACCAATAGCTGTTTTGTATCGGTAAATACCGGCAAGAGCGTATTGGGGAAAACATTAAAACTAAAAAATAGATTTTTTTACCCAGGAGAGAATAGTATATAATAATATAGGAGTTGGAAATAAAAAGTAGCAAAAAAGAAAAAACCAGCCGTGGAGCTGGTTTTTACCTGAGTTTCCGAATTTGTTGCCGGCGTGAGTTGTAACCCTCAAAGCCTATTTGCTACTTCAGCGTTTACACATTGGCTTTTTCATACCAACCGCCTTTCGCACGTTTTATTGTTTGTGTGTGACATTATCCCATTTAGCTTTGGCATACCAACATTTCTGTTGCCTTTCGTCCTCTCAGGGTGCTAATATATATAGTTTTTTATATATTTAAAAATTCTGGCAAATAATTTCTTAAACTTTTCTTCAAACCGCAAATCGCTACCTAAAATACAGCCTTACAATTTCTATAATAAGGCCATATTTACTCGGGTATACTATCAGCCAGAAAAGGGTTAGGCCTACCCCTAATGTCAAACGTAACTTAAAATAATCAGCTACTCTTGGTGGTAGTTATCTGTTAGGGCTACTTCATTACTCCACTATTAAAGTAGCAAAATATAATTTGTCACTTTTAATTGACAGTCAGCGCTCCTACTTTATTTATTAAGTGCATTTTACAATGGCACGTAAATTAATATTTAATTGCGTAGTATCTCAGTTACATATATTAAGCAACGCCTTTCGTTTGTAAACTATTTTAATAAAAACAATTCAGGGTCAAAAATAAAAAACTGCACACCATTTTACCGGCTAAACTTTTATAAATTGGGCTTATTGCCACTAATTTATTTAAATATGGGCTAATAGATAAAAATGAATTGCACTTGCCAGTACACAAAAATTTTGATTCCCGGATATTGGATTAACTTTAGATTTAATCAGCAGGTTATACTTTATTTAAAACTATTTACCCCTTCCATAATTAAGAACATATTATCCTGCTTATTGTTAATATTTATTTGGAGAAATAGGGCTAATATATTAAAACTAAAACCTTGATTGTTTGTTAAGTAATTTAGTGTTCTGGTGCCTTTCATTTATTAAAATAATGAATTTATATTATGTTGTTAAAAAAGAGTAAATAAAAACTTGTAAAAGATTTTATTTATTTAAATAAAATTTGATAATCTTACATTTCTAATTACAAACATATAACCTAAAACAATCATGGCAAAAGACCCGAATTTTGATGAAATTGTACAAACCTTACAAGAAGCACAAAAAAACAAAGAGCATTTAGCTGCATTGGCATCTAGCATTGAGCGCTATGTTTCGCAACAAAAGAAAGGTTTAGAAGAGTTAGAGTCGCTTATTTCACAAGCCAGAGAAGGTAAACTGCAAGTAAAAAAGCGGGGCGGTTACAGAGGCAGAAAAAACAAAGCTAACAACGGCGATGCTGCCGCAAATGGTTAATTAATTTAATTTATTCTTTTAGCAGAAGTACATCCAAAACACTGGATGTACTTTTTTTATGTGTTGCCGTTTCATGAGGGGCAAACCTTTACATATTAATGCGCGTTGTTTTTTACCAGCTAATCTTCTATTAGGTTTTAACCTCCAGGCAGCCATTTCGTAAATCCAGAATAATTTAACCTAAAGCTTATGGAAATTATTCACGACGAAAAAGATTTTCGTTTTTACGCTAAAATAGCCGACGAGGAAGCAGAGCTTACCTATACTTACCCCGAGGAAACAGTTCTGGATTTTGATTATACTTTTGTGCCGGCAAGTGCCCGTAACCAAGGTTTAGCCGATAAATTAGTGCAAACTGGATTAGAGTTTGCCCGCTCCCGCAATTTAAAAGTGATTCCGTCATGTCCGGTAGTTGAAGCATTCGTAAAACGCCATCCCGAATACCAATCGCTATTAACCTGATATCCGATAAATTACCTGCTGCAAAAAGCAATAATACGCAACGCGCTACAGAATTCAATATCCGGACTTTTAAGTCATTTAGCCTGTATCAAGCCTTTGTTTTAAGCTACAGTAAATTTAGATACTGATCTGTTTGTTGCTTTTATTGTATTTTGTTAAATAATAGAATTTAGCACCACTAATCAAAAGTTTAATCTTGAATAAATAAACAGAGCTAAATATTTGATACGTGCTACACATTTAATTTACGGCTATAGTATACTATAATTGCAACTTTTGTTACACAGATAGCACATTAAGTATTCATCTTTAGGGTTCATCTTTCCACTTCCGTCATTCCAAAAGAATCTTATCGGCTAAAGGCAAATAAGATACTTTGGGAATGACGGTGGTAAATGGATTTAAACTTATCTAATTGTTGTTGCGAAACCTTAGTTTAATGAGTATTAACCGATTGAAATAACATTAATAAATGAAAATACAATAGTATTCCCGACAAATAAGCATTAATATTTATCTATACCAGTATTAAAGTTTGATAGATTAGAGGCTTGATTAAATTCTAGATGTTGGCTAAAATGTAGCTAACCGGTTACTATTAAGATTTCTCTGAAATTAGTGGAATAACTCGTATCGATAGATCAGGCATAATATAACCAGGCACTGTGGTTCTAAAGCTAATAATTAAGCAAGCATTGCTCTTATAAGCTTAATCTATACTTTTAACTTTATCAGAAAAATAGACTAACCTGGTTATACTGGTGGCTGGCTAAAAATGCTTTAATAATAGTATTTATTATTTAGTCTTTAAAAATATATAACCTCTTTCCCGATTAATTTAAACAACACCAACTAAACTAAAGTTACCTTTACACCCATCCCTTCTAAAGTTTTAATGGTGTGCTCCGAAATACCTTTATCGGTTATTATTTGGTCTATATCTTCGAAACCGCAAATCCGGCCAAAACCCCGTTTACCAAACTTAGTCGAATCGGCCAGCACAATGGTTTTTTGGGCAATACTTATCATTTGCCGGTTTAGGTGGGCTTCCATTACATTGGTGGTGGTTAACCCAAACTCCAGGTCAATGCCATCTACACCCAGAAATAATTTACTGCACGAAAAATCGGCCAGAATACCTTCAGCGTAAGGGCCGGTAACCGAAGACGAACTTTTCCTTAACAATCCTCCCAATTGTAACACCTCGATTTCGGGTTGCCGGATTAATTCTAAAGCTACCTGCAAAGCCGAGGTTATTACCGTTAAATTTTCTTTGGGTTTAATATTTTTAGCCAAGGCCAGCACCGTGGTTCCCGACGCAATTACAATCGAATCGTTGGGTGCTACCAATTTGGCCGCCGCTGCCCCAATGCGCGTTTTTTCGTTGGCCTGAATGCCTTCTTTTTCGTTTACCGAGCGGTCGACGGTATACGGGTTGTTTTGGGTGGCACCGCCGTGGGTCCGGAATAACAGCCCTTTGTCTTCGAGCAGTTTCAGATCCTTTCTTATAGTTACCGACGAAACACTAAGCTCATCGCATAGGTTTAAAACATTTACCTGCCCCTCCTGCTGCAATTTATTAATAATATATTGATGTCTTTTGGTAATGGTAAGCATAGAATTTCGGTATTTTAAAGCTTCTGAAATGGGCTTAGGCTAAAAACAACCAATACTACAAACATTTCCCAAGATTCCACAGGGCTAAGCACCCAATCAGTTAAATTTATCTCCCCTAACCCAATTGTTTTTCAGGAAAGCAATAATTTTATTTCTTTTTATGTATTTCGTTTTGCCTTTACAATTAATTTCATTTAATTTAAAACGAAATAAAAAGAAACCCCAATTTTTAAAGTAATTTTTCCGTGATAAATACTAATCCCAATCCATTGTTATTTAACCGCGCTCATTTTTTGCAGGAGATTAAAAATAATGGCCGGGTTTGGGACATTATTGTAATTGGCGGTGGCGCAACTGGTTTAGGCGTAGCACTGGATGCGGCCGCCCGCGGCTTCCGCACCTTACTTTTAGAACAATCCGATTTTGCCAAAGGTACCTCCAGCAGAAGCACCAAACTGGTACACGGGGGCGTACGTTACCTGGCCCAGGGCGATATTAAACTGGTTTACGAAGCGCTTTATGAGCGCGGCCTTTTAATCCAAAACGCTCCGCACCTGGTACGTATTCAGTCGTTTGTGATTCCTAATTATACCTGGTGGAACGAAATGCTGTACGGCGTAGGCTTAACCGTTTACGATTTAATGGCGGGCCGCTACCGGCTGAATAAAACCAATTTACTCTCGGGCAAAACCGTCCGTAAGTTATTACCTAACATTCAACCGCAAAGTTTAAAAGGGGGCGTTCGGTACTACGATGGTCAGTTTGATGATGCGCGTTTGGCGATAAACCTGGCCCAAACCTGTGCCGAACAAGGTGGCGTAGTTTTAAATTACGCCCAGGTAAATGGTTTATTAAAAGACCAGAATGGCAAAATAGCGGGCGTAAAGGCCCGGGACCTGGAAACCGGCGAAACTTACGAACTGCCCGCCAAAGTGGTGGTAAATGCAACGGGCGTTTTTGTAAACGAAATTCTGGAACTAAATGCCCCGGCCCAACCGCCCTTGGTGCGGCCCAGCCAGGGAGTACACGTAGTGCTGGATAAATCTTTTCTGCCAGGTTCCGATGCCTTAATGATTCCGAAAACGCCCGATGGCCGGGTATTATTTGCGGTGCCCTGGCACGATCATTTATTAGTAGGTACCACCGATACGCCTTTAGACAAACACAGCCTGGAGCCAACCGCTTTGGCCCAGGAAATAGATTTTATATTAGATACTGCCGGTAAATATTTGGTGCGTAAGCCCAACCGGACCGATGTACTGAGTGTTTTTGCCGGTCTACGGCCGTTAGCTGCCCCTACCAAAAATACCGGCAGCACCAAAGAAATTTCCCGGAGCCATAAATTAATCGTTGCTAACTCGGGGTTAATAACCATAACCGGTGGTAAATGGACTACTTACCGGAAAATGGCCGAAGACACCGTTGATCAGGCCATTGCGGTAGGCAACTTACCCGCTACTGCCTGCAATACAGCTCAATTAAAAATACATGGCTTTACCCAAAAAACGCCTACCGGCAATCATTTAAATATTTACGGTACCGATGCCGATAGTATTAATGCTTTGATTCAGGCGAAACCATCTTTGGGGCAAAAGTTGCACCCCGACTTCCCGAACGTACAAGCCGAAGTTATTTGGGCGGTACGCAACGAAATGGCCCGGACCGTGGAAGATGTTTTGGCCCGCCGCATGCGTATTTTGTTTTTAAATGCCCGGGTTGCCCAGAAAATGGCCCCGCAGGTTGCCGCTATTATGGCCGCAGAATTAAACCAAAACCAAGAATGGATACAAAAACAATTGGCTGATTTCTTAACTTTGGCTAATAATTATTTACTTGAACCTACAAAAATATTAACACCCGTTAGCACCACATAATTAAGAAAACCTAAAATCAGGAAAAATGGCAAAATATATTCTCTCATTCGACCAAGGCACCACCAGTTCCCGGGCCATTGTGTTCGACCGGAAAGGCGCGTTGGTATCGATTGCACAGAAAGAATTTACTCAAATTTACCCCCAGCCGGGCTTGGTTGAACACAATGCCAATGAAATCTGGTCGACGCAGGTGGGCGTAGCCGCCGAAGCTATCTTAAAAGCGGGTTTACAAGCCACCGATATACAAGCCATTGGCATAACCAACCAACGCGAAACCACCGTAGTTTGGGACCGGCGTACCGGCGAGGCCATTTGCAATGCCATTGTTTGGCAAGACCGCCGCACTGCCGAGCACTGCGACCGGCTACGGGCAGAAGGCTACGCCCCGCTTATACAGGAAAAAACCGGTTTGGTACTCGATGCCTATTTTTCGGCTACTAAAATCAGTTGGATTTTACAAAATATTCCGGGAGCCCGCGAAAAAGCCGAAGCTGGCCATTTGGCTTTTGGCACCATCGATTCCTGGCTGATCTGGAAAATGACCGACGGCCAGGTGCACGTAACTGATGTTACAAACGCTTCCCGCACCCTGTTGCTAAACCTGCATACCCTTACCTGGGACGAAGAATTACTAAATTTATTTGGCGTACCGGCCAGTATGTTGCCCGAAGTAAAATCGTCGAGCGAGATAGTAGGCGAAACCTCAGCCAATCTTTTCTCGGTCCGGATTCCGATTGCCGGTATTGCCGGCGACCAGCAAGCCGCTTTATTTGGTCAAATGTGCACCAAACCCGGTATGGTTAAAAACACTTACGGTACCGGTTGCTTTATGCTGATGAACATTGGCGACAAACCTATTGTATCGACTCATAAATTAGTAACTACGGTAGCCTGGAAAATTAATGGCCAGGTACAATACGCTTTAGAAGGCAGTATATTTATTGCTGGTGCGGTGGTGCAATGGTTACGCGATGGATTGGGTATTATTCAGACCGCCGCCGATGTAGAAACCTTGGCTAAAAAAGTAAAAAACAGCGAAGGTGTTTACATGGTGCCGGCTTTTGCCGGTTTAGGTGCCCCCCATTGGGACCAGCACGCCCGCGGCACAATGGTAGGATTAACCCGTGGCAGCACAGCCGCCCATATAGCCCGGGCTGCCCTGGAAAGCATTGCTTACCAGACCATGGAAGTATTAAAAGCCATGGAAGCCGATGCCGGCGTACAAATTGAAGAGCTGCGGGTAGATGGCGGGGCCACCGCCAATAATCTATTAATGCAGTTTCAGGCCGATATTTTAGAAGCGCGGGTTGTAAAACCCGAAATTACCGAAGTAACCGCTATTGGTGCCGCTTACCTGGCAGGCCTGGCAACCGGTTTCTGGCGCGATACCGACGAAATTCAGAAACAATGGCAAATAAACCAACATTATAATCCGGCCAAGAATTTCCCGAAAGAATCCTTTATTGCCGGCTGGGAGCGAGCCGTTAAAGCCGCTCGTGCCTGGGCGCAAAAAGGTGAACCCGAATTAGAAACCTCAACCACCATCAGCTAAGAAATATGTCAGCAATTACCGCCGAATTTATTGGTACTTTAATTTTGATATTGCTGGGCAATGGTGTGGTAGCCAATGTTTTACTCAAAGGAACCAAAGGCAATAACGCCGGCTGGATGGTTATTACTACGGGTTGGGCACTTTCGGTTTTTGCCGGGGTGGTTATTGCCGCTCCTTATAGCGGAGCCCACCTAAACCCGGCGGTTACCTTGGGTCTGGCCATTGCTGGTAAGTTTGCCTGGGATCAGGTTGGTATATTTATCGCGGCCCAGATAGCCGGTGGCATGGCCGGTGCCTTTATCGTTTGGTTACTTTATAAACCCCACTTCGATTCTACCGAAGATTCGTCTTTGCAGTTAGCCGTTTTTTGCACGGGTCCGGCCATCCGGCACCCCTTTGCCAACTTATTTAGCGAGCTGGTAGGTACCTTTGTGCTTATTTTCACGATATTCTACTTTACAGATCCCCAAATGGGCGACCAGAAAACGCCTATTGGTATGGGTTCGCTGGGCGCTTTGCCAGTAACCTTTATTGTTTGGGCTATTGGTCTGTCGTTGGGTGGCACTACGGGTTACGCTATCAATCCGGCCCGCGATTTTGGTCCGCGTTTAGTTCATGCGATATTGCCGATTAAAAACAAATGTGCCAGCGACTGGCAGTACGCCTGGGTACCCATTCTTGGTCCAATTCTGGGAGCCGCAGTAGCCGCGCTTTTGTATTTACTTTTAAGTGCTTAATTTATTTAAATGAAGGTGTTCAGATTATTACCGTTAGCTCTAAGTTTATCCTTTCTATTTTTTACCAGTTGTAAAACCAAATCGCCGGTTAAAGTGGTGGAAAAAAAATTTCCGGCTTTCCTGCAAGAAGGCCACCGGGGTACCCGGGGTTTAATGCCTGAAAATACGATCCCGTCGATGCGCAAAGCCATTGATGTGGGAGCCAACGTACTGGAGGTTGATATCCAAATCAGTAAAGATAATCAGGCAGTTATTGCACATGATTCTTCCATTAGCGGGCTTTATATGCTTTCGCCGGAAGGCCAGGAAATTCCGGTTGAAGAAGGACGTAAAATGTTGCTGTACCAAATGCCCTACGCAGAAATCCGGAAGTACGACGTTGGTTCTAAATATTACCCAGCCTTTCCTGATCAGCAAAAAATAAAGGTGCACATGCCTTTATTAGGCGAATTAATCGATTCGGTAGAACAATACCTGGCGGCTAAAAAAGTAGCCCCCATTATCTACAACATCGAATTAAAATCTAACCCGCAGCAAGACGGTGTATACCAGCCGGCACCCGCTCAGTATGTTAAATTAGTAATGGATGTTATAAAACAGAAAAAGCTGCCTACCCATCGTTTTTACATTCAATCTTTTGATATTAGGTTATTACAGCAAGTACACGCCAACTACCCGGAGGTGGTAATTGGATTTTTGACCGACAACAAGCAGGCTACTGTAGCCGAGAACCTACAAAAAATGGGGTTTACCCCCCAGATTTACAGTCCGTATTACCAATTAGCCACCGCCGAAATGGTACAGCAATGCCATGCTGCCGGGATGAAGTTTGTGCCCTGGACTGTTAATACCCTGCCCGAAATGCAAAGCATTAAACAATTAGGCGTAGATGGCATTATTACCGATTATCCAAACCTTTTCAAAGATCTAAACTAGTAAACAAAAATAAAGCTGTCGCAAACGCAGGCTTTTGCGACAGCTTTAGTGTACAATATTATTTTACCAAGAAATCATTTTCTACCTCCACCGGCCTTTTTCCTCGATAAAAAGGAGCATCTCTAAGATATCATAGAGACAATATTATGATTATGTTAAATCTGTAATACGCTCTTACCTGGGCGTATCCGGTCCTTTATTTTTGTCCAAAAAAGGCATAGTAAAGGCACAAACCTATTTTTTTGTTTAACGAACAAAGCCCCGTTTTACTTTACGCGTAATTATTCATGCAATCAACCACCCCTGTTAAAGAACCTGTCCGGAAGAAAAATTTACTATCGCCACCACCGCACCGCGAGCAGTTACCGCTCGACCGGATTGATCCGGAATACAAACATTTGCGGCTGCAGGTTTTCCTAGGAATATTTCTGGGCTATGCGGGTTATTACCTGGTCCGGAAAAACTTTTCGCTGGTAATGCCCGATTTATTGGCACAGGGCTATTCTAAGACCGATTTAGGTTTTGCATTGTCAGGCGTTTCTATTGCGTATGGTTTAAGCAAGTTTTTAATGGGCAACGTCTCCGATCGCAGTAATGCCCGCATCTTTCTCAGTTTGGGCTTATTGTTATCGGCGTTAACTACCATTTTTATGGGGCTTTCACCGTTTGCGACCAGTTCTATTATCATTATGTTTACCCTCTTGTTCCTCAACGGCTGGTTTCAGGGCATGGGCTGGCCGCCTTGCGGCCGGGTAATGGTACATTGGTTTTCGGCAAAAGAGCGCGGCACCAAAATGTCGATTTGGAATGTAGCCCACAACGTGGGAGGCGGCCTGGTAGGGCCGTTAACTATTGCGGCGGTGTCAATATTTGGTACCTGGCAAAGTAAATTCTATTTCCCAGGTTTAGTGGCGCTGGGGTTTGCCTTAATCGCTTACCTGCTCGTGCGTGATACGCCCCAGTCCTGCGGCTTACCTACCATTGAGGCATATAAAAACGATTACCCCGCTAATTATTCGCAAGCCCAGGAAAAAGAGCTGAGCGCCAAGCAAATATTTTTTGATTATGTATTTACCAACCGCGTGCTCTGGTACATTGCCTTTGCCAATGCCTTTGTGTACCTGGTGCGCTACGGCATTCTGGACTGGGCGCCCACTTATTTAGAAGAAGCCAAAGGTTTTTCGGTAAAGGAAACCGGCTGGGCCTATTTTGCCTACGAATACGCCGGTATACCGGGCACTTTGCTTTGCGGCTGGATCAGCGATAAAGTTTTTAAAGGCCGCCGTGCGCCCGCTACCATTATTTACATGGTATTGGTACTGGTAGCCGTTTTGGTTTACTGGCAAAATCCGGCTGGCAATATTCTGATCGATAATATTGCCCTCATAGCCATTGGATTTCTCATTTACGGGCCGGTAATGCTTATTGGGGTACAGGCCCTGGACCTGGTGCCCAAAAAAGCGGCCGGAACCGCCGCAGGTTTAACTGGTTTATTTGGCTACCTGGGTGGCGCTTTGTTTGCCAATATTGCCATGGGCTTTGTAGTAGACCAGTGGGGCTGGGACGGCGGCTTTATTGTACTAATAGCGGCCTGTGTACTATCCATTCTGTTTACCGCCCTTACCTGGAAAAAAGAAAAACAACATCTTAATTTAATTTAAAGAGAATATCCACCCACAAATAATAAGCATAATGATGAAAGTATTTTTACCACCTCCTTCCAGATTTAAAAGTAATGCCGGAAAAGGATTATTTTTAGGCTTTTGCCTGGCCTTGGTTACTCCTGGCTTAGAGGCCAAACCATTTACCCTTAGCGTGGCTGGTTTGCAGCAGACCCAGAATGTGCCGGTAAAAGGCCAGGTACACGACGAAAACAACACTCCCTTACCCGGCGTAACCATTATTGCCGATGGCAAAGCAGTGGGTATAACCAGTGGCGACGGCACCTTTGCGGTGGAGGTACCCCGCGGTGCTGTTTTAACCTTTACCTTTATTGGTTATCTGCAGGAAAAAATTACCATTACCAAAGCCGAAAGCAACCTGACGGTAAATATAAGACCCGATGCCAAACAATTAAACGAGGTAGTAGTAACGGCCCTGGGTATAAAGCGCGAGGAAAAGGCCTTGGGGTATTCTACTACTACAGTACAGGGTGAAACCTTAACAGAGTCCATGCCAAATAACTGGACCCAGGCACTGAGCGGCCGGGTAGCCGGTTTAAATATGGTTAAATCGGGTGGTGGCCCCGGTGGCTCCAACAAAATAATTTTACGCGGCGAAAATTCTCTTATGGGCGACAGCGAAGCCCTGATTGTAGTAGATGGCGTGGTGCTGGGTGGCAGTAACCGCCAAACCGGTAACGGAAGCAGCGCTTATTTACAATCCGAATCGCCGGTAGATTTTGGCAGCAGCTTAAACGACATCAATCCCGAAGATATTGAAACGGTAACCGTCCTGAAAGGCCCGGGTGCTACCGCCCTTTACGGTGCCCGGGGGGCCAACGGTGCTATTGTTATTACCACCAAATCGGGTAAACCCCGGGCCAAAGGCATTGGGGTTACGGTAAACTCCAATTCAGCAATCGAGACTATTTCGCGCTGGCCCGAATACCAGTACGAATATGGCCAGGGCGTAGCCGGCGAAAATTATTATTCCTTCGGAACCGATGTAGATGGCCGCGCCAGTACCCGCAGCACCAGTTCGGCCTGGGGTCGGAAATTTAACCCCGAAGAAATGTACTTCCAGTACGATCCGGTAACCCGCACCCGCGCTACCGAAAGAACCCCTTGGGTACCGTATAAAAACAACCGGAAAGACTTTTTCCAGACCGGCACCACGTTTACCAACAGTGTAACCTTAGATGGCGGCACAAATAAAACTTCGGTGCGTTTTTCCTTAACCAACCTGAAAAACTCCTGGATAATACCTAACACCGGTTACAACCGCAATTCGGTAGCCTTATCGGCAAGCCAGAAATTAACTGATAAGCTCCAGATTTCTACTAAGGTAAACTATACAAACAAATACACCGATAATTTACCATCTACGGGCTACAACAACCAGTCGCTAATGTACTGGCTCATGTTCCAGGTACCCAACGGTAACCTGGATTGGTTAAAAAACTACTGGATGCCCGGACAAGAGGGGCTGGTACAAAGCTACCCTTTCAGCAGTTTAGTCGATAATCCGTACCTGATTGTGAACGAAATGCTGAATAAATCTAACCGGCACCAAATTACCGGCAACATCCAGGCTACCTACAATTTCACTAAAGATTTAAGCCTGATGGTACGCACCGCAATGGATTTTTCTTACGATGCCCGGTCGCAGCAGCGCCCTATGGATACCGAAAAATTTAAACAAGGTATGTTCTGGACGCAGAATATATTTTCCCAGGAAGTTAACAGCGATTTCTTGCTGCGTTACGGCCGTAAATTAAGTGAAAAATTTGAAGCTTCTATTTCGGGAGGCGGTAGCCGCATGTCTAACCGGTATATCCGCGACGAAGTAAGAGCCAACCGTTTGTTATACCCGCAAATATTTACGTTTGCCAATAGCGCCGATGTGCCGCTGGTACTGCCCTACCGGGCTGAGTTTTCCGTAAACAGTTTTTATGGTTTAGGAACCCTTAGCTATAACAATTTTCTGTTCCTGGATGTAACTGCCCGGCAAGACTGGTTTAGTACTTTAGCCACCGAGTTATCTACTAAAAATACTGGCGCTTTTTACCCTTCGGCCAGCTTAAGTGCTGTGCTTTCGGAGGTGGTAAATATGCCCACGGCCATTTCTTTTGTAAAATTAAGAGGCTCCTGGGCGCAGGTGGGTAGCGGCACCACCCGTCCTTACCAAACATCTTTCACTTATGCTACCGTACCGGGCTTTCCGGCCGGTTTAACCAATCCGTCAGCAGTAGCTAATCCTAATTTGTTGCCATTAACTACCCGCAGTCTGGAATTAGGCGCCGATTTGCGGTTCCTGCAAAACAGGGTTGGTGTAGATGTAGCCGTTTACCGGAATAATACATTTAATCAAATATTAACGGCTCCAATTGATCGGTCTTCGGGTTACAATGCCGCTATTATTAATGCTGGTTTGGTTCGCAACCAAGGCATCGAAATTCAGGCCAATGGCTCGCCATTTAAGAACAAAGGTGGCTTTAACTGGAGTGTAACGGCCAATTTTTCGGCTAATCGGAACAAGGTGGTTGAATTAGCCGACAGCCTGAATACTTACCAAATGCAATCAGGTCCAGGCGGCCGCGGGTCAGTAGAGGCCCGCCCGGGTGGTGCTATGGGTAATATTTACGGCCGCGGTTATTTGCGCTCGCCGGATGGCCAAATTGTTTATGAAAACGGCTACCCACTTTTAAACGACGAACTGATGCTCTTGGGCAACACCATGCCTAAATGGCGGGGCGGGTTTGGAAATGAGTTTGCTTATAAGAACTTCCGTCTGAATATTTTAGTTGATGGATCATTCGGAGCCAAAGCCTACTCCCTTACCCACTCGGTACTGGCCGATGCCGGCAAATTGAAAAAGACCATTCCGGGCCGCTACAATGGCATTATTGGTAATGGCGTAATTAGTAACGGCGATGGCACCTACCGCCCCAACGATGTAATTGGCGAAAGTATCTGGACATATTATAACCGGCACTTTGGCCGCGACAACGTGGAAGGCAATATTTTCAGTACCGATTATGTTAAACTGCGTGAGGTTCGCTTTGATTACACTTTACCCTCCAGCCTGTTAAAGCGGGTAAGATTGCAAAAAGCCACCATTGGGGTTTATGGCCGCGACTTGTATATGATTACCAACTGGCCCGCCTTCGATCCAGAGTTTGGCACCCTGAACAACGGCACCATTGATGCAGGCTTTGAGCTTGGCCAATTTCCGGCTACCCGCACCATGGGTATTAACCTCACCATTGGCATTTAAAAACAAAAGAGATTTCAATCATGAAAAAAATAAAAATATTTGGTCTGGCGCTATTAACCATAAGCAGCTTAGCGGTTATTCCGGCCTGTACTGATGGGTTTGAAGAATTAAACACCAACCCCAACCAAAGTTCTAAAGCCTTACCAGAATCCTTACTGGCTACTTCTATTACCGATATTGTAAAGCGGAATATGAACCGGGCCATGCGCATCACCAACGAGCTCATGCAGGTACACGTTACCACCGTCGATTCGGATGAGATTCACCGCTACGAAATCCGCACCGCCGAGGCCGATTACATGTGGAATAACTGGTTTACAAAGCTGACCGACATCCGGGATATTTATACCGGCGGCGAAGAAACCGCGAATAAAACCTATATGGGTATTTCCCTGATTCTGGATGCCTGGGTAACTTCTTTACTAACCGATACTTTTGGTGATGTTCCTTATTCTGAAGCTATCCGGGGTCGCGAAGGAATATTTATGCCCAAGTTTGATAAGCAACAGGATATTTATACCGATATATTCCGGAAACTAGAAGAGGCTAATACTTTATTAACCGGAGCCGCCAACCTGGCCGGCACGCAGGCTGATAATGACCCCATTTACCGGGGCAGTGCCTCGCTCTGGCGGAAGTTCGGTAATTCGCTTTATCTGCGTTTGTTGCTACGGGTGTCGGGCAAATCCGAACCGGTGGCCAATGGCATGAACGCTATAAACAAAATAAAGGAAATGGTAGATACTAATCCCGGGAACTACCCGGTATTGGCAAACAACAACGAATCGGCTATTCTTAAATGGACGGGTACCGTGCCCTATCAATCAGAATTTCAGTTGTGGCGGGCTTTCGATTTTAACGGGTCGCACGGTCTAAGTTCTTTCTTTGTCGATAACCTGGTGGAATGGGGCGACCCGCGAATTGCAAAATGGGCAACTTTATCGCAAGGGGTTTACGCAGGTATTCAGAGTGGATACGAAGTTTCTAAAGTGCCGCCAGCCCAATCACGTTACCAACTTACTTTGCAAACCGAACCTTTACTGGGCAATATTCTGAATTATGCGGAACTGCAATTTATACTGGCCGAAGCTGCTGCTAAAGGCTGGATTAATGGCAGTGCCAAAACCTATTATGAGCGGGGTGTTACCAACGGTATTACGCTTTGGGGGCTAGAGGTTCCCGCCGACTATTTATCCGGTGAAAACCTGAAATGGGACGAAAACTTTACGCCGGATATTAAAATGGAAAGAATTCACCTGCAAAAATACTATACCTTGTTTTTTACCGATTTTCAGCAATGGTTTGAGTACCGCCGCACGGGTTATCCAACCCTGGAAAAAGGACCGGGTTTGCGCAACGGGGGCAACATGCCCGCCCGCTTAAATTACCCGCTTTATGTGCAGTCGCTTAATGGTGCCAATTACCAGGCAGCCGTTGCCGAACAAGGCCCGGATAATATTAATACCAAAGTATGGTGGCAACGCCAATAAGCCTAACCCGGCAATATTTATTTTTAATTTTTTGCAGAAATAAAATGAAATATACTTTATATACCCGTTTAGCTGTATTGGTAAGCATTTTTACTTTTACAGCTTGCTTAAAAGAAGATCCCAACTGGGCCGAAGGCCGACCCAGCCCCATTATTTCTATTGAAGATATCCGTGACCTGCACCGAGGCAATGAGTTAACATTAACCCCCGATAATTTAGCCGGAGCCAACCAGATAGTAGGCATTGTTATTTCCGATGCCGCCGGCAAAAATGTTCCGGAAGGCACCTTGGTTATCCAGAACCGGCGGCGCAATGTAAATCGCGGAATTATTATTTCTTTGGGCAGCAACTCAGCAGTTCCTTTTGTTCCCGGCGACTCGGTGGTGATAGATATTCTGGGCAGTAAATTAGCCAGTGTAAATGGCGCTTTACAAATTACCGGCATTACCACCGATAAAATTCAGAAAGTAGGCGAAAACAAAATTGTAAAACCTACCGACGTAACCGTAGAAAAATTATTGGCTAGCCCTAATGTGTACGAAGGCACTTTAATCCGGGTGGCTGCTGGCACCATTAATCCGGTGCCAGTATCCGGCGAAACGTATAGCGGCGATAAAAACCTGGAAGACGGCTCCGGAACCATGATTCTCCATACCGAGCCCAATTCGCTTATAGCTACCCGCCGCTTACCGGCCAGTGCCGCTTTTACCGGAATTTTAATCCGGCATAATCCGGCGGGTAACGCCACTCAAGGAGCTCAGGTTCAGCTCTGGATGCGCAATCCGGGTGATGTGGAGAATGCCAGTGGGCCCATTTACACTGGCTGGCCCGAAAACTTTGATGGCTTGCCAGCTACAGCTAAAAGTAGCTACAACATGAACACAGCGGCCGTACCTAACAACCAGATTACCCTGAGCACCGGCCCCTGGATGTTGTTTCAGTCAATCCTGGGCGATACTGGCAACGACCGGGCCGTAACTGCGCCTAATGCCATTCGGATGCAACAGGATTTAAGTGTACCGGCTTTGCTACAAATGAATTTTGATGTGCCGAATGGGGCTACTAAAGTAACTGCCTGGATAGGTTCTTACGGAGCGGCCGCCGATAAGCCTGCCCTGTGGAAACTGGAATATTCTACCGATAAGGGGGTAACCTGGAAACAAACCGGAGCAGATAAATTGGCTGTTAATAAGAATAAGGAATTGATAACTTTCCTGATGGATATAGAAGGCCCGGTACGTTTCAGAATATTTAAATACGGCCCTGGCAACGGTTCTACTAATGCTGCCATTCAGAACGGCCGCTTAAGCGTAGATGATTTTGCTATTTATTCAAATTAGCATCAATCCCTTTACGAACGGATTTTATTTATTCTCCTTCCGGAAGAACTGCTTACCCTGAAGCAAACCAATTCTTCTGGAAGGAGAATAAAATAAAAATTAAAGCTTTCTGACCAACTAAATTTTAATTCCACAATAATGAAAAGACGTTCTTTTCTGCAAAGCTTTTTGCTGGTATCGGGTGGTCTCTTGCTCGGAAACCAACGGGCTTTCGCGTTTAAACCAACAGCTGTAACCAAAATCAAAGGCAGCGTAACCGCTAAAGGTAAAAAACTGGCCAATATTTCCGTGTCGGATGGGTTTAGCGTGGTAAGAACAAATAAAAAAGGCCGCTACGAAATGCCTTTAAATCCAAAGGCAAAGTTTGTATTTATATCGGTGCCAGCGGGTTACCATTTCCCCCAAGAAAAAGGTCTGGCCAAACATTACCTGCCGCTTAACCCAACGGCCAACGAATCTTATAATTTTGAATTAACGCCCTTAACTACCGACGATACCCAACACAAATTTATTATCTGGGCCGATCCGCAGGTAAAAACCAAAGCTGATGTAGCCCAAATGATGGCCGAGTCGGTGCCGGATGTGCAGCAATTATTAAAATCTATGCCGGCCGATACGTTAATCCACGGCATTGGGGTCGGCGATTTGGTTTGGGACAACCACAGCCTTTTCCCGGATTACAGTGCTGCGGTAGCCGCCATGAATATTCCTTTTTTCCAGGCCCTAGGCAACCACGACATGGATTACCGCCTGGGCGGCGACGAAACTTCCGATGCTACTTTTCATAAAATTTACGGCCCCACCTACTACTCTTTTAACCGCGGAAAGGTACATTATGTAGTGCTCGATGATGTGCGTTACCTGGGTCGCGAACGCGAATACGACGGCCACATCAGTCAGCAACAATTAGACTGGCTTAAAAAAGATTTGAGTTTTGTACCCAAAGACCATTTAGTAATCTTAAATGCGCATATACCAGTAGCCCGGATAAAAAACCGCGATGCTGTATATGCCCTGCTGGCAGGTTACCAGGTACATATCATGACCGGCCATACCCATTACAACCAGAATATTATTCAGAATGGCATTTACGAACACAACCACGGTACCGTTTGCGGCGCCTGGTGGACCGGTCCCGTGTGCAGCGACGGTGCTCCTTCGGGCTACGGGGTGTACGAGGTAAACGGCACCGATATTTCGTGGTATTATAAATCTACCGGTTTGCCCGCCAATCACCAGATAAGCATACACGTAACCGAACTCACAAACCAGAAACGATTAGTAGCTAACGTCTGGAACTGGGACCCCGCCTGGAAAATAGAATGGTACGCCGATGATTCCTACATGGGGGTATTAACCAATTCTAAAGGCCTGGACCCCACCGCAATGGCTTTGTACCAGGGTGATAAATTGCCGGCCAAGCGGCCCTTTGCCGAACCTACCCGCACCGAGCATTTATTTGTGGCGCATTTTAAACCCGAAGTAAAAAAGATTAAAATATTAGCTACCGACCGGTTCGGCAATAAATACGAAAAGCTTACCCAAATGGCTTAATCGCCTTTATTTAAGTTGTTATTAAACCTTACAATTGCATAAATGAAAAACTTGACTTACCTGGTGCTTAGTGCCGTGTTATTTACGGGTAGTTGCAAAAGCAGCCAACCTAGCGCTCAAAATACACCTCCCCTCCCTTCTTTTAGTACCGAAGGCCACCGGGGCGCTCGCGGTCTGATGCCCGAAAACACCATTCCGGCTATGCGCAAAGCCATTGATTTGGGCGTAACCACCCTGGAAATGGATAGCCAGATTACCCGCGATAAAAAGGTAATATTAGCCCACGATGCACACATTAACCCCATGTTTATGCTGGGCCCCAACGGCCAGGAATTAACCAAAGCCGAAACCGAAAAATTAGCTTTATACCAGTTAGATTACGCCGATATACGGCAGTACGACACCGGTTCTAAATACAATAGCAATTTCCCGGATCAGAAAAAAGTGCCGGCTTACATTCCGTTATTGTCCGAATTAATTGATTCGGTACAAACGTATATTAAAATTAAAAACAAGCCGCAGGTATTTTACAACATCGAAACTAAATCTAAAGTAACCGGCGACAACAAGCTGCATCCCGAGCCGGAAACGTTTGTTAATTTATTGATGAACGTAATTCAGGAGAAGAAAATAACGCCTTACGTTATTATTCAATCTTTTGATTTGCGTACCCTGCAGGTTTTAAATCAAAAATATCCGCAGGTAAGAACTTCTTTCCTCGTCGATAATAAAAAAACAGTAGCCGAAAATATTGCCCAACTGGGTTTTACGCCATCGGTTTATAGCCCTAGCCTTAAAATGGTAACACCCGAACTGGTAAAACAATGCCACGACCTGAAAATGAAAGTAGTGCCGTGGACCGCCAATACCGCCGAAGAAATAGCCCGACTGAAATCTTTAGGCGTTGACGGCATTATTTCGGATTATCCTAATTTATTAACGGCTCAACGTAACTAGCACCGCCGTTCCAGATTCATAATTGTTTTACATAATTTGCGCTTGTTTTAAACCTGTATGATTAATTTTAAGCCTGCCTTTCTCGTGTTTATCTCCTGGCTTACGCTGGCAGCGGCGGCAAAGGCCCAAACCACGGCTGCCTGGGACAGCACCCACCGCCCAGGCAATTTTAACTTAAAAGTTGACCAGTTTAAATCATACCCGAACTCTACCCAGGATATTATTTTTTTAGGTAACAGCATTACCGCCAATACCGATTGGGTAGAGCAGTTGGGCAACCCACGTGTCCGGAACCGGGGCATTTCCGGCGATATTACTTTTGGCGTACTCGAGCGGCTCGCTGAAGTAATTGAAGGTAAACCCGCCAAAGTCTTTATCCTGATTGGCATTAACGATATTTCCCGAAATATTCCCGACCAGGTTATTTTGCAGAACTACCGCAAAATGGTTGCCCGCATTAAAGCTGGTTCGCCGGGCACTAAAATTTATTTTCAGACGCTGCTGCCCACGAACAGTACTTTTGGTAAGTTTAAAAACCATTACAACAAAGAAGAGCACATTCTGTGGCTGAACAATGCCATAAAAGAATTGGGCAAAAAAGAGAAAATAACAGTTATTGATTTATACCCGGCCTTTTTAGATAACCAAAATCGCCTGAAAAAAGAATTTACCCACGATGGCTTACATTTAACGCCGGCCGGCTATCGCAATTGGGCAGCAGTTTTACAAAAAGGCAAATATTTAGATTAAGCCAACTAGAAAATTTACCTTTTAATCCTTTGGGTTAAATACCAAAAAAAGCTTTGGCTAATGTCTGACGACCGAGCCAAAGCTTTTTTGTTTTAATTAAATAATCCTTGATCAGGAGGTTATAACATTAACTTATTTTATTTTAAGTCTGATAGAATGCGAATTGATATACTCTCTTGTACTATTAAACTTGTAGTTGCGTAAGGATGTTTATATGGCACATCAAAAATAACCGCGTTCCTGTTTTTTCTAAAGTTTAAACTGCACAGAAAAACGCAAACCAAATTTCTTCACGGCCGGATCGTTCAGGTAAGTCAGGCGGTGGAAGGCATCTATCCGCAATACTTTAAAAATATTCTCAACGCCGTACCCCACTTCTACATACGGTTTCTTATCCAGGCTTTTAAAAGATTCAATGGGTAAGCCATCCGTTCCGATTGCGGGAATCAGGTTAAGGTTTTGTTTGCTTAAGTTGCCGTACAAAATATTAGAAGTAGACAGCAAACGCCATTTTAATTTTTTAATCAAAGGCAAACTATTCAGGAGCAAACCTTCAAAATATTGCTCGTAGTGCAAAGAAGCGTAAGTATCACTGGCAAACTCAAAATTATTCATGAGGTTAAAAGTTTGCTCGTAGTAAAAAGGCGTTTCGTTACCCAAATGTACCTCTAATAATGGGTACGGTACCGGCGAAAATATTTTACCTGCCTCTAAGCGGTAACGGGCATTACCCAGGCGGCCCATTACAAAATATTGGCTAATACCCACGTCTAAACGCTGGTAATCGACCGACGAATTAATAAAATTATTTAAGCCAATGGTATATTTTAATGATAATACCGGCCATTTGCCGTTGCCTAAACTAATTTGGTCGTTATCGTTAATTACTTTAACCTCGTTGTTGGCGTAACGGGTAAAAAAGCTAATCTCGGAAGTAGAGAAATCCTGGTTCAGGCTGGGCTGCTCGCCCGGCCGGGTATAAAAAGCAAAGTTATAAAGCGGGTTAAAATACCGGTTGGTAAAGGTTATACGTTGGGTTACGCCTTGCAATATTTCGCGTTGCAGGTAAGCACTGGTTTCCTTTGTTAAAAAAGGCCGGCTTAATTCGCCGAAACGCGCAAAACCCATTAAAAAAGGGCTGGCTGCTAACTTTTCCGACATAAAACCTACCCGCTGCAAATCTTCGCGTCGCGACACTCCGGCTTCGCTCCAGCGCTTGCGCGAAAAAATGTACCGGGCATTTACACCGTATTTAAATTGCTGATCTAAAGTACCTAGGGCACCGTAGCCACTAAAAACCCATTTTTTACTAAAATCGATATTGGTTTTTAAACCTACCTGTAGCCGGATGCCTTCGCGGCTGTTGTTGGCATAAAAATACGGGTAAGGACCAAAGCTTATTTTACCGGCTTTAATATACCCGGTAGCCAGAATGGTGGCTATTTTGGTAATCTGTACCATGCGCGGATCGGAGCGAATAGAATCGATCGCGGCATATACCTGGCTTTCGTGGGTAGTTAACGTATCGTGCCGGTTCTGCGCCCAAAAGTCAGCCGATTTGCCTTTGGAGTTGGCCAGCCGTTCAATGGGCTGCTCAAAAAAAGATAATTTTTGCGGCTGGTTTACCACAATATTTTTCGCCGATAAATTTAAATTAACAATAAAGCCCGGCCGGGTTTTACTCATGCGGGCCACTACCATGGTTATACCGGTTTTTACCGGCATCCAGGCGCCGGCGCCGGCACTGGTAGGCTGTTCTTCCTGCACCAGCCTAATGCTTTCTACAAAATTAATATTGGCCGATTTACTAATGGCCGCATCTATTTTACGAATAGCAAACGTTTCATCATCAATCCAGAGGTAGCCGTTAAAAGCTAAATCCTGGGCTCTTTTCTGGGTAAATTTTATTTTATAACACCAGCTATTGCCCAGCAAAAGGCTATCTTCGAGGTCGTATTCATAAGAGCCTTTCCACCCATCGGCAATGGGGCTAATAAAATCTTTCTGGAGCACACTAACCCAGTTCTGGTAAAAATTGTAATCCTGGTATTTATTACCAATTACCTGCGATACCAAACTGCCATCCTGAATGCCAATGCCGGTTATTTTAGTGGCCTTAATAATTTCTTTCGATTTTTTGGGATCGCGGTTGTAATAAACATCTGAAATTGCCTCTGATATAAACAAAGGCATTACCTTTTTGCCTTCGGCGTTGGTTACAAATTTCTGGGTATCTACCAGCGAAGTTATCGCCGACCGCAAACCAATCTTTTTCTTTTGCTGAATCAGGTTATCGGCCTCCAGTTGCATTTTGGTATAGGCTTCGTACTGGTACGCTACCAATTTACGCTTGTCGTTGTTTTTTTTATGGGCAATAACCTGCCGCATAATCGGGAAAGCCGGATTTTCGCCGGGGGTAATGTATATTTCGTTTAACGCTACGCTGGTAGTGGTAAGCGCAAAATTAATTTCCTGGGTAGCTACGCCTTTCTTTACCGGCTGCGTTAAATTTTGGTAACCAACAAACGAAGCGGTAAGCGAATCGGGTAAGTGGGTAAATTTAATATTGTACTTACCTTCTACATCGGTGGTGGTGCCGGTATTGGTATTTTTTATATATACACTCACAAAAGGCAGAATTTCACCAGTGCGTGCATCGGTTACCTTTCCTGAGATCCGATTCTGGGCCATACCGGCATTAACCATAAACGCCAGCAAGAGAATTAACAGAGCTCTCATAAAATATTTCAATATTGGCGCAAATATATTGAAAAATTAACAACTAATGTTATTCCCAGTTACAGATATATAAACAACTGGAATTAAGCTAATTGTTAATATTTACAAACGAGACCAATATCTCAAAATAGTACTATTCTGATGATTTCCTAAACCAATATCAGTAACTAAAAAGCTTTCTTTTAATAGCCGACCTTAACTTCAGATAAGTATTTAATTTCTCCGACATAGCCTTGGGGCTGGGCTGCGGTGTCCGGTAGGTCTGGCGCTTAGCGGTATTCTCGAAATTATCGGGATTAAATAAAAAAAATATTTCCTTTTCCATAGTGTGTAAAAATTGCAGTTCGATGATTCAAAGGTATAAATCTGGAAAAGCCATTACATATTTATTCCTTAAAAAACAGACTTATACTTTACTTTTACAACTACACAAATTACTAATTATCAATATTTTATATAAAATATTTCAGACTTTTAAATTTGTTATTAATAGGCAAAATATTAATTTTATAGCCCAACTTATTTCATTTTATTTTACTTCAATGCTGCTCAGGAAGCTTTAAAAAAGATAAGTAGGCTTTAAACCCACCGCCAAAATTTATTTAAAAATGCGTAATAGGCACAAAAACTACTTTTTTGGTCTCGAAAAAATCTTCTTTAAAGTAGTTTTCTAAATCGTACACTTGGGTTATCAATCCCGATTCCTGTATTTCTTCGGTTAAATCGCCGCCCTTCAGGTAATAAAGGCCATGGTTTAGGTCGTCAGACGGTTTAAAGCGGTTATGGATCCAGGTGTAAAATTCGCCGAGACGCGCTACGGCCCGGCTTACCACAAAATCGTACTTTTCGGTTAGTTGTTCGGCGCGGGTTTGGGCAGCTTTTACGTTGGTCAGGTGCAAAGCATGGGCAATTTCCTGCACTACCTTAATTTTTTTCCCAATCGAATCGACTAATGTAAATCTAACCTCGGGAAACAAAATAGCCAACGGAATACCGGGTAAGCCGCCGCCGGTACCTACGTCTAATACCGTGGCACCCGCCGGAAACTGCACTACTTTGGCAATACCCAGCGAATGTAAAATATGGTGCACCGCAATCTGGTCGGTATCTTTCCGGGAAATAACGTTTATTTTGGCGTTCCAGTCGCGCAGGAGTTCTTCTAAAGCCACAAACTGGCTTAGCTGTTTGGAGCTAGCCTCCGGAAAATATTGCTGAATAAGCGTAGCAGTAGTGCCAGTCATGCGTTTAAAATTATTGGCGTATATATGGGCCTAGTTAAAAACCCGGCCATATTTTACCGGTAATTATTGGTAAAATACGGGGCAAAGGTAAAAAAAATAAGCCCCGATACCTGTGCAGCAACGGGGCTTAAGTATATTCTTTTTAATCTATTTTCCGAAAGAAACTTATAACTAATTTCTAACAACTAACCACTAAATCAAGTGCTTTTTATTTTTAACCATATCATATAGTAACTCGCGGGCGCGGTGCAGTTGCGCTTTTACGGTACCCAGCGGGGCATTTAGTTCAGTGGCAATTTCTTCATAAGAAAGTTCATCGAAATAACGCAAGGTTACCAGGCGCTGGTATTTATCGGGCAGTTTACTTACAATAAACTGCATAATCTGGATTTTCTGGTTTTTAATAGCGCTTTCCTGCGGATTGAGGTTCAGGTCTTTAAAATCGATGTTAATCTCATCGCCGTTATCAATTTTAATGGCCGAGTCGATGCTCATGGTTTTGATTTTATTTTTGCGGATAAAATCAATACAGTTGTTTGTAGCAATCCGGAAAAGCCAGGTGCTAAAAGCATATTCGGGGTTAAATTTGTGCAGGTTACGGAAAGCTTTGGCAAACGCCTCAATGGTCAAATCCTCGGCATCGTCGGGGTTACGCACCATTTTAAGCACCACATGGTAAACCGGCTTTTTGTAAATGGCCATCAGTTCGGCGTAGGCTTTTTCGTCGCCTTCTTCTACTGCCGCCTGAATCAACTTAAAATCGTGTTTTGCTTTAGCAGAAAATTGTTTATTGTTTATTTCCATTTTACTGTTTTAAAGATTAATACCGAGGCACCCAAAACCAGGTAGTGCAAAAAGTACACCAAGTCCAGCACGGGCAAAAGAAAAACCGACAAAGGTTCTTTTAGTTTTCGGGCTATCAAAACATATACCAAGTATACAACGACACCGCGTAGGGTAAAAATTATACCCAAAGGCACAAAATAATCCGGCAAAAACAAAAGAAAAATCGAAATCAAATAAAAAAAAATGTTTGACAGCATAAAGACACCTATGCGCAACTTGTCAGGCAATTTATACTGACGGCCAACCTGCAGGTGCCGTCTTTTCTGAATAATCCACTCCTGGTAAGTATTTTTAGGTAAACTCGCGGTTTGACTTTCTTCTGTAATGGCAATATTTACATTGTGCTGTTTTACAGCGGCTTGTACAAATAAATCATCGTCTCCTCCTAAGGTAGCTATGTGTGAATGAAACCCGTTGTTTTGATAAAAACACGCTTTGGTATAAGCAAGGTTCCGGCCTACACCCATATACGCATGTCCTTTAACCGAAAATGACAAATACTGGATAGCGGTTAACAAGGTTTCAAAACGAATTAAATGATTTAGGAATCCTGATTTTTTTATATACGGCGAATAACCCACCACCAGATCCACACCCCGAACAAAACCCGCCAGTATTTCAGTTAACCAATTAACACTTAAAGGTTTACAATCCGCATCGGTTAGTACCAGGTGCTCGTGTTTTGCTACCGCTACACCTTGGGTAAGTGCATGTTTTTTATAATTTTCAGTATTTACCGCAGTATTTATTAATACATATCTTAAATTTTTAAATTCGTTTTGTAAATGGGTTAAGTAATCTGTGGTGTTGTCGGTAGAACGGTCGTTTACCACAATAACTTCAAACACCGGATACGCTTGGTTAAGCACGGCCGGCAGCAATTGTTGCAGGTTTAATAATTCGTTGTGGGCGGCAATAATAACCGATACAGGTGGCTGAAAGTTTTTGGCCCGGGGCGGCTGAAACTTAACAAATGGTATAAAATAATAAACAGCATACCCCACCTGCACCAGGACCCAAACAAGCAGTAAGTAAAAGCAAGCGGTGGCAACCAAGTTTTTAATAATAGATAATCCTGCAATAATAAATAAATTTAACCAGAGTGTTTTCCCGAAATAGTTGGTCTGCCATTTCGGCATATCAGATATTTAGGTGTAATTTTACCCTTCGGATTACATTAAATTTTAACCGGTGGTTTTTAGCTTACCCAAACAGAAAACGCTGGTACCCCAAACATGACTTTTGAACTAAACGCAACCGATACACATTCTAAAGCCCGCGCCGGCCAGCTTACTACGGCCCACGGCACTATACATACGCCTATCTTTATGCCGGTGGGCACCGCCGGTACGGTAAAAGCCGTACACCAACGCGAACTGAAAGAAGATATAGAAGCGCAAATTATTCTGGGCAATACCTACCACCTGTACCTGCGGCCGGGGTTGGATGTGCTGGAGCAGGCCGGGGGTTTACATAAATTTAATGGCTGGGACAAACCCATTCTCACCGACAGCGGCGGTTACCAGGTATATTCACTTTCGGGAACCCGCAAAATTGTAGAAGAAGGCGTAAAGTTTAAATCACACATTGATGGCTCTACCCACTTTTTTTCGCCGGAAGGCGTAATGGACATTCAGCGCACCATTGGGGCTGATATTATAATGGCTTTTGATGAGTGTACCCCCTACCCTTGCGAATACAACTACGCCAAGCGCTCTTTAGACATGACCCACCGTTGGCTTAAACGCTGCTGCGACCGTTTTGATAGCACCACCGGTAAATACGGCTACGACCAGACGCTTTTCCCGATTGTGCAGGGCAGCACCTATAAAGATTTACGCATCCAGTCGGCCGAAACTATCTCTTCTTTTGGCCGGGAAGGCAATGCCATTGGCGGGTTATCGGTGGGTGAGCCGGCCGAGATGATGTACGAAATGACGGAACTGGTTTGTGATATTTTGCCTAAAGATAAGCCCCGTTACCTCATGGGCGTGGGTACGCCGGCCAATATTCTCGAAAATATAGCTTTGGGCGTAGATATGTTTGATTGTGTATTGCCCACCCGCAATGCCCGCAACGGTATGCTATTTACTACCCAGGGTATTATTAACATCCGGAACGAACGCTGGAAAAATGATTTTTCGCCGATAGATGAAACTTTAGGCGGTTACGCCAGCACTTTTTATTCTAAGGCTTATTTGCGCCACCTGGTACACAGCGGCGAAATGCTGGGTGCCCAAATATCGAGCGTACATAATCTTACTTTTTACCTCTGGCTGGTTAAGCAAGCCCGCGAACAAATATTGGCCGGTAATTACCTGGCCTGGAAAGATAAAATGGTAAAACAAGTAATGCAACGCCTCTAGGTCTCGTTATTCATCTGTTGTTTATCCATTTTATTTTCAGATTGGAAATACTTCATCGTTAGTCGGCTTAACAGATGCTTGGGGATTAGGCGTAATATTTGCAGGTAAAAAATGGTTAATAAAAATTTAACTACATGAAATAAGGAGCAACCGTAAGCCAGCGGCTACGCTAATCTATAAACGCTTAAAAATAATTAAAAACAGATACCCAAATCCCAATAGTCGCTATTCAAAAATAATCGAACCATTGGTTATTGAACAACAAAAATCGATCAACGGTTAACGACAGACGATTAACGCATAATGAAGCTCCTCGATAAGTATATTTTAAAAAAGTTTCTGACCACATTTGTGTTTGTGGTATTAATTCTGATTTCGATTATTTGTGTAATTGATTTTACCGAAAAAAATGACGATTTTATTCAGCACAATGTTTCGATAAAAGAAATATTGTTTGATTATTACATAAACCTGGTGCCGTTTTACGCCAATATGCTAAGCCCCATAACCGTTTTTATTGCCACGGTTTTTGTTACGGCTAAGCTGGCCTCGCACACCGAAGTAGTAGCCATTTTAAGCAGCGGCATTAGCTTTAAGCGTTTTCTGGTACCTTATGTACTGGGTGCGGCAATTATTGGGGCCTTTATTTTTGCCATGATTGGCTGGATTATTCCGAATGCCAACAAAACCCGGGTGGCTTTTGAGGTAAAATATATTAAAAGCCCGTACAACTTCGACCAGCGCAATATCCATTTTAAACTATCGCCTACCGAATACGCTTACCTCGAAAGTTATAACAACACAGCCCACATTGGTTACCGCTTTACCATGGAAACCATTGAGAATAATACTTTAAAGCGTAAGCTATCCGCCGAGTCTATTTCCTGGAACGCCGAGAAAAAGAAATGGCGCTTAGACCGGTATTTGCTGCGCATTATAGACGGTGATAAAGAACAAATTATTGCCCACAACACGCCCGTTGATACTACGCTTAACCTGCTGCCCAAAGATTTTGAAAGCACTTACCGCCTGGCCGAAACTTTTACTTTACCCGAGCTAAACCGCTACATAAACGAACGCGAAATGCGGGGAGCCGACGATGTAGAAATTTATTTAATTGAAAAATACGAACGCTACAGTTACCCGTTTGCCATTATTATTTTAACCGTGATTGGCGTTATTCTGAGTTCGCGGAAAGCCCGCGGTGGCGTTGGTTTCCAGATTGCGCTGGGCTTTGTGCTGGCTTTTATCTTTATTATTTTCGTGATCATGAGCCGCAGTTTGGCGCAGGTTGGCGATGTACCGCCCATGTTAGCCGCCTGGATTCCTTCTATTGTTTTTACCGGCATTGGCATTGTCTTGTACAAAACAGTACCCCGCTAAAAGCACTATTTTACGTAATCAGTTAAAAGGTTTATTACTTTTCTTTCAGGTAAGTGATATTAACTTGTTCTAAAAAATATTTAAGAGAAATTTAAGTTCTGATGTTACGCAGATGGCGCATTAAAATTTAATTTTAAGGTTCACCCTTCCAATTCCGTCATTCCAGAAGAATTTTATGGGTTACCTAATCAAAAGGTTCCTTCGGAATGACAGTGGTGAGTGGGTCTAAGCCAATTGAATTGTTGTTGCGTAACTTCAGTTACTTTAACAGAGCAGGAAAATTATAAGTGGAAAATCCTGCCGGAATATTTTACCTATTAGCTTTTGCCGGCCTACTCCAAGTGCTCTTTATTCTTTATATCTGCCATACATCCACCAACTTAGTTAAAATCAGCAGCTAAACTGCAGAAGTTAAATTTTAACGCATATTACTTATACATTAAACCTCTTGAAAGAGACTGCTACCTTTAAAAATTACCTGGAACTGCATTTTATTGTTTTCCTGTGGGGGTTTACCGCTATTCTGGGCAAACTTATTACCATACCGGCTGTAGAATTGGTTTTTATCCGGACTTTACTTGCGGCTTCAGCTTTGGCTTTTATTATTTACCTGCGCAAAATATCATTTAAAATTGGGCGGGGAGCCATTGTGCGTATTATTGCCGTTGGCTTTTTAATTTCGGCGCACTGGATTTTGTTTTTTGCTTCGGCGCGGGTTTCGTCGGTGGCTATTTGCCTGGCCGGCATGTCTACCATTAGCCTCTGGACAGCTTTTCTGGAACCGCTTTTTACCAGCAAAAAACTACAACTGCACGAAGTATTTATGGCGCTGTTAATCATGGTGGGCTTATACCTGATTTTCCGGTTCGAGTTCGACCACGTCTTAGGGATTACCATGGCGGTTGCCTCGGCTTTGCTCAGCGCTTTATTCTCGATTATTAATGCACGTTTGGTAAAAACGTACCGGCCAGCCGTTATTAGCTGCTACGAAATGGCCGGGGCTTGTGCCGCTACGGCTTTGTTTTTTCCGGTTTACACGCAATATTTTACCGAGGGCAGCGGGTTAAATTTAAACCTGACGGGGCTGGATGTGTTGTGGTTATTGCTGTTATCGCTGGTGTGTACGGTTTATCCGTTTACAGCTTCGGTAAAACTCATGAAAAAAATATCGGCTTTTACGGTTAATTTAAGCATAAACCTGGAGCCGGTTTACGGTATTTTGTTTGCGTTTTTTATTTTTAAAGATGCCGAACGCATGTCGGGTGGTTTTTACCTGGGTGCGGTTATTATTTTATTTAGTGTTTTTGCGCATGCTTTAATTGAGCGGTATTTAAATAAGCGCTACAAACTTAAAGTTGGCCCTGCCACACCCGGTACGCCGCCGGAAACACCGGCACCTTAATTTCGCCGGGGGCAAAAATGCCGTAAATAGCCGAACCGGAACCCGTCATGGCGGCGTATAAAGCCCCTTGCTGATACAGTTGGGCTTTTATTTGGGGTAAAACAGGGTAACGCGGAAACAAAGAATCTTCAAAATCATTCTTAACGCTATCTTTCCAGGTGGTTATGGGCTCTGCTAGTAAAGCTAACAAGGGTTGTTGCGGCGTAGCGGGTTTTACGTGGCTATAGGCCTCGGCGGTGGTAATATGTAAATCGGGGTAAACCACCACGCAATTGTAATTACTTAAATCTAAACTTATCTCCTGGAAAACATCGCCTTTTTCAATGGCAAATATTGGTTTGTTTTGTATAAAGAAAGCACAATCGCTGCCCAGGCTACGGGCATAGTTTTCTAACTGATTGGTTGTTAAACCTAGTTGAAATTGTTCGTTTAAAAGGCGCAACGCAAAAGCTGCATCGGCCGAGCCTCCGCCCATACCCGCCCCGATGGGAATATTTTTGTGCAGGTGCATGCTTACTGGTGGTAAAGCAAAATCGGCTTTTAACAATTCATAAGCTTTCAGGCAAAGGTTAGTGGCAGCCTCGCCGGGTACCGGAATACCCGATAAAGTTAGTTGTGTAGTCTGTGCCGGCAATATTTCCAGGGCATCGCACCACTGCACCGGGTAAAAACACGACTCCAGGTTACGAAAGCCGTCGGGCCGTTGCGCTACAATGTTTAAACCAATATTAAGCTTAGCGTTGGGGAACAGAATCATGGCGGCGAAGTTAGGTAACCGCCTGCATAGTTAAAAGCGTTATGCGTGCGTTTATCAATCCTAATAACATTCAATTTTCATAAGAGCTAAGAAGATTGATAATTTTAGGTTTAACCAAAAACAACCAAATTATTAGTCTGGATTGTAAAATAAAGAACCCTGATTTAGATTTTTAAGCCAGATGAATTAATTTTGGGTTAATTTGTGTTTATACAGGCATGTACCAACGGTATTTTAAAAGAATTTTCGACCTCTTTTTAGTACTGGTAACCTTACCGGTTACTTTGCCGGCTTTTCTGTTTACCGCACTGGTACTTACTTTAGCCCAAACAGGCCCCTTATTTTTTAAGCAAGTACGGCCAGGTAAGCACGGGCAGCTATTTACTATCTATAAATTTTGCACCATGCGGCAGGCTTTTGCACCCGACGGTACCCTGCTGCCCGACGCCGACCGTTTAACCCGGGTGGGCAAACTGGTCCGGAAATATTCTTTAGATGAATTGCCGCAACTCCTGAATGTGCTACGCGGCGACTTAAGCCTGGTTGGTCCGCGGCCGCTATTGCCCGAATATTTAGACCTGTATACACCCGAGCAAGCCCAACGGCATTTGGTTAAACCCGGCATTACCGGTTGGGCTCAAATAAATGGACGCAACAGCATTTCCTGGGAGCAGAAATTTGCGTTGGATGTTTGGTACGTACAAAGGCAAAGTTTTACCCTGGATCTAAAAATATTAATTTACACAGCCGCACAGTTAATTAAACCAAGCGGTATTCAGGCACCAGGTAGTGCCACTGCCCAACGTTTTACCGGAACTTTACCGCATGTTGCCTAAAAACAAATCTTCTTACCCAAAAAATATTGCCATCTTTGGGGCCAGTGGATTGGGGCGCGAAGTCCTGATGCTCATCCACCAGATAAACCAGGTGGTACCTACGTGGCACATAGTTGGTTTTTATGACGATAACTCCGCTACTCCCGTTACCATCAACAAATATCCGTATTTGGGTACGCTCGCCGATTTGCAGGCCGTAAACGAGCCGCTGTGCGTGGCAATTGCCATTGGCAACCCCCAAATGAAAAAAAATGTCCGCCAGAAATTAACCAACCCGCACCTGCAATACCCGGTTTTATTGCACCCGGGCATTGCCAACGAGCCTTACCAGTTTAACCAATTGGGCGAAGGTACTATTATTACCCAGGGTTGTATTTTAACCACCAATATTACTTTGGGCCGGCACGTGTTTTTAAATTTGGGGTGTACGGTGGGCCACGACGTGGTTATCGGCGATTTTAGTGCGCTGATGCCCCACGTAAATATTGCCGGCAATTCTGCTTTGGGCGAGCAAGTGTATGTTGGTACCAACGCCACGATAATCCAGTTTTTAAAGGTAGGCACGCAAGCCATTATTGGAGCCGGGGCAGTAGTACACCGCGATTTACCCGGTGGGGTTACTGCGGTTGGCGTACCGGCCCGTGTGATTAAAAACCACCATGACTAACCCGCCCCGCATTTATTTGTCGCCGCCGCACCTGAGCGGTACCGAGTTAACTTATATCGAGCGGGCTTTTGCCGAAAATTACATTACCACCGCCGGCAGCAATTTACCCGACTTTGAGAACGAATTATGCCGGCTTACCGGGTCAGGGCATGCGGTGGCTTTAAATTCCGGAACGGCGGCCATCCATTTAGCGCTGCAATTGGTGGGAGTTGGTCCCGGCGACGAGGTTATCTGCCCTACTTTTTCGTTTGTGGCATCTGCTAACCCTATTCTTTACCTGGGAGCAACGCCTATTTTTATTGACAGTGAGCCCGAAACCTGGAACATGTGCCCCGCACTGGTTGCACAGGCCATAGAAAGCCGGCTACGGTTGGGTAAAAAAATAAAAGCTATTTTGGTGGTGCATTTGTACGGCATGCCTGCCCAACTTACCGCGCTTTTGGCTTTATCCCGGCAGTATAATATCCCGTTAATAGAAGATGCCGCCGAAGCGTTGGGCAGTACGTACCACGGTCAACCGGTAGGCACCTTCGGCGAAATAGGTATTTATTCTTTTAACGGCAATAAAATTATAACTACCTCGGGTGGCGGCGCATTGGTTACGCCTAAGCCGGCGTATGCCCCAAAAGCTTTGTTTCTGGCCACCCAAGCCAAAGACCCGGCCCCGCATTACCAGCATTCTGAGGTTGGTTACAATTACCGCATGAGCAATATTGCGGCGGGTATTGGCTTAGGACAATTAGCCGTGCTGCCAACCCGCGTAAAGCAAAGGCGCGCTATTTATGATTATTACCGAACCGCGCTGGCCGATTTGCCGGAAATTTCGTTTTTACCAGAACCAACCGACTACTTTAGCAACCGTTGGCTTACTTGTGTTGTGTTCTCGCCAGCAGCCACCGAAAAACTGGAGAAAGTAAAGCAAGCTTTAGCCGCAGAAAATATTGAGGCCCGGCCGCTCTGGAAACCTTTGCATTTGCAGCCTTTATTTGCGGGTTGCCCTTATTTTGGGCAAGAAACAGCCACCAATTTATTTAGCCGGGGTTTATGCCTTCCGTCTGGTTCGGCCTTAACGCCCCAGGACCTTAACCGTATTGTGGCGGTTATTAAAAATCAATTTTAATTATGAACGATTTTCCAGTTATTCAACATATTATTCAATCGCGCCGTACTACCAAACCTTTTATGATGAACGGCCGGCAAATTCCGGAAGACCAACTAATGGAATTGCTGCACCTGGCCCACTGGGCCCCTACGCACGGCCTGACTACGCCCTGGCGCTTTATGGTATACGCCGGCCAGAAAGTACCCGAATTTTGCCAGCAGCACGCCAACTTGTACCAGCAACACATACCCACCGGAAAGTTTGTACCGGAAAAATACGAAAAATTAAAAGCCATGGGCGACCGGGCGTCGCATGTGCTCATTGCCGTAATGGAGCGGGGTAATCTGCCCAACATACCGGTGTTGGAAGAAATTGCCGCTGCCTCTTGTGCCGTACAAAATGTTCTGTTGGGGGCTACCGCGTTGGGCATTGCTACTTACTGGGGTTCTGGCGGCATGGCTTACCACCCGGCTATGAAAAACTTCTTAAACTTAAAAGAAGAAGATCTGGTACTGGGTATTATTTATTTAGGGTATTCTGATAAACAAATGACCGGCCGGAGGCTGAACCGCATCGAAGAAAAAATTACCTTAATCAAATAAAGCGGTAAAGTTTTACAAGCAAATAATTAAACCAGTACTTATTTTATTGGGTTTAGCTAGCCAAATCAGGGATTTAACCAAATAATTTCGGGATTGATAAACTTAATTAAGCGTAAAATTCTGGGGCAATGTAAATTCCCGGACTTTTATCTTAATCTGTTCAAGCTTTGATTGATTTTAAATTGCCCAGCACCCGCCGGCCCTTAAATGCCTTGTTTTTTAGAATAAGAAGATATGGCTTTCTCTTAATTTACCTTTGCCTCTTTTTGGCTTTAACCGGTTGCGGCGACGACTCAATCCTGGACCCTACTTATAAGGTTTCGGGCATTATTACCGATGAATTTACCCAACAACCGCTGGATAACGCTCTGGTACAATTGCACGAAGATATGGCAGGGCCTTTTATGGGTTCAAAGGTAATCCGGGAAGTAACCACCAACCATACGGGGCAATATGATTTTAAATTTGAGTGGAAAGAAGGACCTTATAAAATTGTCGTAACCCGCCCACAGTACGGCTATTTTAAGTTAGTAAAAGGCACCGGCCCTTTGCCGGACCGGTACGTTAATTTTCGTTCCTTGGATGGCTACCCGTTTAAAAAATCAGAGAAAATAGATTTTGCCATGGAGGCTTATGGTACATTGCAAATCAAAATAAAAAACACCGGCTCGGCCAGCCACGACGACGTACTGAATCTGCAACTGGAAAATATCAGAAAAAATCTGCCTACATTTATACACCAACCCATACGGGGCCAGCAGGAACAAAACCTGGAGCTAACCGACGTAGCCGGTAACCACTACGTCAGGCTAAAATATGCTGTAACTGCAGGTGGTGTAACCAAAGATTTTAAAGACTCAATTTTTATTAAACCTTTTGTGGATAATATATTTGAGTTGAATTATTAAACTGCTGCTTACCGCTTAAATGCCTCTTCCTTAAACTATAGTGCAGCCAATGCCGTCTGTAGCTCGGCAATAATTTCTTCCGGTTCTTCTACGCCTACTGATAACCGGATAACCCCCATGGTAATCCCCAGGGCATCGCGCTTGGCCGGATTTAAAGAGCGGTGAGAGGTACGTACCGGATGCGAAATAGAAGTACTCACGCCGGCCAATGAAGGCGCAAACGGAATAGTAGGTAAACTTTGCATAAATTTATTTACCACGGCTTCCTCGTCGGGTAAGGCAAAAGACAACATGCCGCCGCATAAGCCATTTCCTTGCTGCAGGGCTAACTGGTGCTGCGGGTGGGTGGCCAAACCCGGATAATACACGCGGTTTACCTGCTTTTGTTCTGTTAGAAATTGAGCTATGGTTTGGGCATTGCTGCAATGTTGCTTTATACGCAAGCGCAGGGTTTTTAAGCCTCTAACGGCCAGCCAACTTTCAAAAGGACTCAGGTTTAAGCCAAAGTGCATCATAATTCCGCGGGCACGCTGGGCATCGAATTCGGTTTTGGCTATTACTACGCCGGCGGTTACATCGCTGTGACCCGCCAAATATTTGGTTACGCTGTGTATTACCACATCGGCACCTAAGGTTAACGGCCGGGTAATTACCGGCGAAGCAAAGGTGTTATCGATAATTAATTTAATATTTACGCTGGTACAGGCAGCGGCTAACCGGGCAATATCTACCACTTGCAGCAAAGGGTTACTCATGGTTTCGGCCAAAAGCAATTTGGTATTAGCCTGGCAATAGGGCTGCAGGTCGTACAGGTTTTCGGAGGGCACAAACGTCAGGGTTATGCCTAGCCGGGTTAATTCCTGGTTTAGTAATACCGCCGAACCGCCGTAAATTTCTTCGGCACAAAGCACGTGGTCGCCGGCCTGGCAATACAGCATAATGGCGGTAAAAATGGCCGACATACCCGAAGAGGTTACCACCGCCCCGGCACCTTGCTCCAGCTTGCTTACTTCTTCGGCCAGTTCGTTACCATTGGGGTTGCTGTACCGCGCGTACATATACTTTTGGCCCGGCGCTTCAAAATATGCTTCTAATTCGGTTAAGTCATCGAAGGTAAAAACCGAGGTTTGGTAAATGGGCGTTACTTTAGGTTTAATGGGTAAATGCGACTGCGCCATGCTGATAACGTTAAAAGGAGTTGGGCAAAGGTAAAAAATAGCGACAGGATAAGAAAAATAAAAACGGCTCCTGGTTCAGCATTTTCCGTAAGGTTACTTATTTAAAACGATTCGTACCGAGGGCGACGGCGGCGCATTCGTCTATATATTTCGTTAAACTACCGGCACCTGGTTATTCAGAATAAATTAAATGCTTTATTTTGGCAAATGTTTCCTGTAAAAGCATCGGCTGTAATTACCCACGTGGCTGGCTGGCTTCTTTTCTTAAGCCTGCCCTTGCTGTTTATCTCGGGCCGGGCCGAAGAAAATATTGATTATACTTTCCTGTTTTCGCCTTATTACTGGGTATTTTGCCTTTCTTTTATTTTCCTGTTTTATTTTAATACTTACTTTCTGATTCCCCGGTTATACCTGTCCGGCCGGTACCTGGCTTACGGGTTGGTACTTTTGCTGCTTTTTGTGGCTTTCTATTTTCTACGGCCTTTCAATACGTTTATTCGTGAGAGTCAAATCCGGTTCCGGCCCAATACCACGGCCACCCGGCCAGCCCGCGAGTTTCGTCCACCACCAGATTTTAACCGCCAGCGTCGCTCGCCACCCCGCCGTAACGTTCAAAGAATTGACTTAATTAGTTTTTTCCTGTTTATCCTGGTTACTACCATGGGCCTGGCCATTCAGATTGCCCATAGGTGGCGCGAAACCGAACGGCGGGCCGTACAAGCTGAAGCCGACAAAGCTAATGCCGAACTATCTTTTCTGAAAGCCCAGATTAATCCGCATTTTTTATTTAATACGCTAAATAATATTTATGCTTTAGCCATTACCCAAAACGAAAATACCGCTGCCGCTATTCTTAAATTATCGAATATTATGCGGTACGTTACCGATGATGTTACCCAAAACTTTGTTAGTCTGGCCAGTGAGGTAGCTTGCATCCGGGATTATATTGATTTGCAAAAACTCCGGATTGGCGATAAAGTGGTGGTAAATTTTATGGTAACGGGCAATCCGGAGCATAAAAATATTGCGCCTTTAATTCTTATGACCTTTATCGAAAATGTATTTAAATACGGCATCAGCAAACACGAGCCCGCCAATATTGATATTTCTTTAACCGCTGCGCCCGACCGCATCTAGTTTTATTGCCAGAACAAAATATTCTCGTCTTCTTCGCCGACCGAAAGTACCGGCATTGGCTTAATAAATACCCGCCAGCGGCTAAACTCTTTGTACCCCAACCAACACGAGTTAAACATAACCCAAACCCCCGATACCTTTACCGTACAGCTCACGTTACAGGGATAGTGTTTAGTATTTAGCTTTCAGTTTGTAAATCAATATAATCAAGAATCATAAATGCTATAACAGAACATATCTCTTAATATCGGTATAAAGTTCACGTAATCTAAACCCTCTAAAAACTAACAACTAATAGCTAACCACTAACAACTAAAAAATGAACTTGCGCTGCGTTGCCATTGATGATGAGCCGCTGGCCCTGGAAATAATAAAGGCTTATGCCTCTAAATTTCCGGTGCTGCAAATGGTACAAACTTTTGAGGATGCTATTGCGGGTGCCGAATTTTTAAAAAGCACATCGGTAGATTTGTTGTTTATTGATATAAATATGCCCGACATTTCGGGTTTGGATTTGGTACGGGCCCTGCCGGTTAAACCCATGGTAATATTTACCACCGCCTACAAAAACTTTGCCTTTGAAGGTTTTGAACTGGAAGCCCTGGATTATTTGCTGAAGCCGATTGATATAGAAAGGTTTGGCCGCGCCGTACAAAAAGCTTTGGATTATTATACCTACAAAAATACCCCCAAACCCGAAGTAAACGAAAGTATATTTGTGTACTCAGAATACCGGCTGGTAAAAATAGATTTAAAAGATATTTTATACATCGAAAGCCTCGAAGATTACATTAAAATTAATGTTACCGGTAGCAAACCTATTCTGACCTTAATGCCGCTCAAAAAAGTACTCGAAAAACTTCCGGCCGATAAATTTAAAAGAATTCACCGCAGTTACATTGTACCGGTAGCGCAGGTAAAATCTATCCTGAACCGTAAACTGCTTTTAGATTCGGGCAAAGAATTACCTATCAGCGACAGCTACCTGGGTGCTATAAAAGAATGGTTTGGGAATTAGCTGTTTCGGGGTATGCAACATAAGCTTTAAACCATAGATTCTCCTGGCAGCAAGCTTCTGGAACAAGGTTTTGGCATTCTGATAAAATGACCGCAGCTTTATTTTCCGGTTAAGAAAGCAGTTAAGGAGATTGGGTATTGTATGCTGGTTTGACCTACAGTCCAGCCGCCTGATAAGTCAGGATATCGGTGCCTTGCATCTCTTTAACAATATCTTTTACGTTGCTGACTTCTAAAACAGAACTATTATTATAATCCCGGCTGTACGCGATAAAATCGCCATTGCTGGTTTGCTGGTCTACCACATAAATATGATATAAATTGGGGCCGGAAGCGAGTGAAATAATTACCTTTCGTCCGACTTTTAATTCTGCAGCGATGGTCTGGTAAAGCTCTTCCAGCGGAAAATCATTTCCCCTTGGTTCTGGGAATTGCTGTTTAAAGGTAATGCCTGCTATTATTCTACCATTATAATCCTGAAAAGAACCGGTTGACATGGTACTTAAATCGTCTTGCATTTGGTAAAAATCCGGTTCTACCTTTTTATAATATTTTAGTATCATTTCAATGGCAGAAGGAATGCAAGTCATGGGGTAAACCTGCTTATGCTTTTGCACCGTTTCATAAAAAGATGCTGTATTTACCCCGGCACTATTACTAATCTGAGCGTTGTTATTACATCCCGAAAGTATAAAAGTTAAACCTAGCAGGTATCCTATAAATCTAAAACCTAAGAGTTGCCTGGTCATATAATTTAATCAACCATTTAAATAAAATATTGACTTGATCGCTCGCTGTAGCTCCAATCTCCCCTGAAATAATTAGCAATAATAAGGTTATTATTTTTGAGTGTGCATAGCGTTTCCTCAAAAGTATTTCCAGTCGCCATTGGTGGTGTTATCAACGCCAATCTATTAGCTTTCATCTAACTACCTGCCGATGAAAAACACACGGCAAGGGCACTCTTTTATGAGATTTTCAAAACGCTAAACAGATTCTTTATTTTCAGGAGTTTCGCCCAACTAACAAATCATTATTTCTTATAGTCCATTACCAGAAAATTAGGCATAATACCGGCGGGTGAAAATACACCGCAGGGCGGCTTTGGAAAAAGTTCTGATCTCATTAAAATGCCTCAAACATAAAGCTTAAAACAAAAAAGCCTTTCACATTGCTGCAAAAGGCTTCTTTTAAATTATTTATAAAAAGATTATACGGTAATGGCTTCGGCTAAAACTATAATTTTATTGTTTAACACCTCTACTACCCCACCGTCGACGTTAAAGTATTGGTTACCGCTGGCAGCAGTAACCCGTATCCGGCCGTTTTCTAAAGTACTAATTAACGGCGCGTGGTTATTTAATACTTCAAAAGAACCTTGGGTGCCCGGAAACTGCGCCGAACTCACTTCGCCTTCAAATACTTTTTTATCGGGGGTAATTATTTCTAAGTACATGTTTACAATGTGCTAATTACTAATTGTGCTGATGCAGTAATTATGAAAATTAGCCCATCAGCACATTAGCAAATTAATTAATTATTTTGTTTCGGCCATTAACTTCTCACCTTTGGCAATGGCATCATCGATGGTACCAACCAAGTTGAAGGCTACTTCGGGTAAGTGGTCTAACTCACCATCCATAATCATGTTAAAGCCTTTAATGGTATCTTTAATATCTACCAGCACACCTTTTAAACCGGTAAACTGCTCGGCCACGTGGAAAGGCTGCGATAAGAAACGCTGTACCCGACGCGCGCGGTGTACGACCAAACGGTCTTCTTCTGATAATTCGTCCATACCCAAGATGGCGATAATATCTTGCAATTCTTTGTAGCGCTGCAGGGTTTCTTTTACGCGTTGGGCTGTGTTGTAATGCTCATCGCCTAAGGTTTGAGCATTCAAAATCCGGGACGTTGAATCCAATGGATCCACCGCTGGGTAAATACCTAACTCTGCAATTTTACGCGAAAGTACCGTAGTAGCATCTAAGTGAGCAAAGGTTGTAGCCGGAGCCGGGTCAGTTAAGTCATCCGCCGGTACATAAACCGCTTGCACCGAGGTAATAGAACCCCGTTTGGTAGAAGTAATCCGCTCCTGCATGGCACCCATTTCGGTAGCCAGCGTTGGCTGGTAACCTACCGCCGATGGCATCCGGCCTAAAAGCGCCGATACCTCAGAACCCGCCTGCGTGAAACGGAAAATATTATCGATAAAGAAAAGAATATCACGACCGGCACCGGTTCCATCACCGTCGCGGAAGCTTTCGGCTACGGTTAAACCCGATAACGCAACCCGGGCACGGGCCCCTGGCGGTTCGTTCATCTGACCAAATACTAAGGTTGCTTTAGAGTCTTTCAGGGCTTCGGCATCTACTTTAGATAAATCCCAGCCGCCTTCTTCCATCGAATGTTTAAACTCTTCGCCGTATTTAATTACGTCTGATTCCAAGAATTCGCGCAGTAAATCGTTTCCTTCGCGGGTACGCTCACCTACGCCGGCAAATACCGACAGACCACCGTAAGCTTTGGCAATATTGTTTACCAGCTCCATAATCAATACAGTTTTACCTACCCCGGCACCACCAAACAAACCAATTTTACCACCTTTTACATAAGGCTCCAGTAAGTCGATAACTTTGATACCGGTATATAATACTTCCGAAGAAGTAGCTAAATCTTCAAAACGGGGGGCATGGCGGTGAATAGATAAACCACCAGTGCTTTGGGGTTGGGCAATACCATCAATGGCTTCGCCAACTACGTTAAATAAGCGACCTCTTACATCATCGCCGGTAGGCATAGTAATAGGGCCACCCAAGTCTTCTACTTCGGCGCCACGGGTAAGGCCATCGGTAGAGTCCATAGCGATGGTACGTACCCGGTCTTCGCCAAGGTGTTGCTGGCATTCCAGAATAATTTTCTGACCATTGCCTTTGGTAACCGCCAGCGCATCCAGGATTTTTGGTAATTTAGAGTTTTCACCCGAGAAGCTAACGTCCACCACCGGACCAATAACCTGGGTAATTCTGCCAATATTTGCCATTAGAATTTATTATAGTATTTGAATACAGTTCGTTTTCAGGGTGCAAAAGTAATTTATAATTTGCTTAATTCAAACGGGTAAGGTTAAAAGTTTTTATTTCCAAAATCACCTTCATTTTTATAATTAAACCAAATCTTTACAAAAACCTTAAACCTTGATTTTTAGCAAGATAATTCTTTTTCTTTTACGGCTTTAAAAATAATCTGCCGCCTATATGTATAACTGGTTTGTTTGTTGCCTCACCTGGTTCATTTCCTTACCATGGTGCTGTTGGCGGTTGCCAGCCGCCAATATTAAGCTAAATTCATTATTTATTTGTAGTGCAACTGTAAATACCTTTTAAAAGAGCCACTTTTACCGAATAGTTTAAGGGCTTTAAACTGGTTTAAAGTATATTGGCGTTTACAGATAATTATTTATTGCCCCAACATTTTACTTACCACATGCTTTTATTCCGGAATTTTAGAAAATCTTATGGTTCTGATTTAATATTATCCATTCCGGATTTAACAATACCCGCCGGCATTCACTGGATACAAGGGCAAAATGGGTCGGGTAAAACTACTTTGTTTAAAGCACTGGCGGGGTTGGTGCCTTACCAGGGCGATATATTTTTAGAACCGGATCTGCATTTAAAGCAACACCCTATTTTACACCGGCAATATATTAGTTTTGGCGAAGCCGAACCTTTATACCCGGGTTTTATAACGGGCACCGAATTGGTAAATTTATTCCAGTCGGCCCGGCAAGCCGCTCCCACGCAAGCTGCTGAATTAATGCGTTATTTCGGAGCCGATTATTTAGCCAAACCCGTAAGCACTTATTCATCGGGCATGCAAAAGAAGCTTTCGCTGATACTGGCTTTTATTGGTAAACCCCAGATCATTCTACTGGACGAACCTTTAATTACTTTAGATACCGCTACCGTAGAATTGGTTTACCGCCTAATTTTAAACTACCAGCAACAATACCACACCAGTTTTCTGGTATCGTCGCACCAGGATATTCCAATGCCGCAATTGCCGATTAAAGCTAGCTGGCGGGTACAAAACAAAACCCTCGTACGCTTACCGGAATAAACATGGCGGCTTTAAACCCAATATTATCAAAAGTGGTGGTACACCAATTTTATCGCCAGAATGCCGGCTTTTTCCTGGTTGTATTTTTTCTGGCTTTTGGTATTCAGCAGCCGACTACACTTTTAATCAGTCCGAATTTTTTAAGCGGGGCTATTGCTTCACTTTGGTTTGTAGCCGGAATATTGAGCTTATTTACCTTGTATTACCTTAAGTGCTTCAATTTTATATCTAAAACGCTGGCGCTGCCCGAAAACGAATTCTTGTACGTAGCGGGTTTATTTTCCCGGCCCCATTTAGGGCTAGCCTTTGCCCGCGTTCACTGGCAGCTCTTTTTGCCAGCCCTGGCCTATACCTCTTTAATGGGTTTTTATGGCTTTATTACCGGGTACCTATTGGTATTGTTAACCGTAGTACTGTATAATTTAATAGCGCTTGTATTTACCGCCTACTTCTTTAGCCAACAAATCAGGAAAACGCTTCGGGCCACGCCCCCACCCAATTTCTTTACCCACACCGAACGCAAAATATTGGCTAACCCCGTCTGGTGGCCCCTACGGCATTTATTCCGGCAGGAAAAAGTAATGTTGGTTTTAACCAAAATATTGTCGGTAGGTATCTTGTACGCTTTTATGGTGCTGTACCCTTACCAGATTTATAGTATGCGGCCCACGCAGGTTGGTTTTTTAATAGCGGTAATAGCTCATTGCATGCTGTTCCGGCAAATAGTGGTATTTAACGAAACCAGCTTAGCCTTTCTGCGTCAGTTGCCCCTTAAATTATATCAGCGTTTTCTCCGGCAGGTTTTACTGAGTGCGGTGCTTTTATCTCCCGAGATAATATTGGTTTTAAAATTCACCTTTTATGTTGCTGCCCTGCTGCCCTTGCTATCCCTGGTCGGTTTTGGTCTTAGCTTGTTTACGCTTTTTCTGGCCTTACTATACGCTTTTAACTTGCGGCAGGAACCTTATATAAAGACCGTGTTCTTTTTATTTATCGGTTTTACCTTGCTGTTGTTACTCTCGCCACCGCTTTACCTGGTGGCAGGCTTTGTATTGGGAGTGGCTTTGCTGCTGTTCCACCAAAACTATTATCACTTCGAACCGCCACAAGATTAACCGGTCGGTCTTTATTCTAACGCTGCGCTTTTACTGGTTTTCAGACTACTGGGCCTACGCCCTTCGGTTATGGAGCGTCAAAGCTTTACAGGTAGAATACTAAAAAATCAGTACGCCGCCTGGATTATGGGCTGAACCTAGGCGTTGGTTACCTCGTTGGTCCGGCTTTGCTTACCGCCACTTATTCCTGGGGCTTAGCCAATACTTACCCTAAATACAAAGGCAATAATAGCAGTAACGACGAAAAAATTCGGAACAAAGGCCTGGGTTTGGCTTTAACCTTTTATTTTAAGTAAAAATATTCCCAGCCATTGGCCTAAACAGATAACATAAGAGTAATATTTAAATTTAGCGCAAAGCCTAACCGCCAGATGGTTGGGCTTTGCTGTTTTGGTTCTGGCCTCAACAATCTTTTTTAGCTTTTGGCCGGTTAATTTTGCAGTAACCCTGGTAAAGCTAAACAGTGTTGGGGCAAGGTTCGCCTCATGGTATTTTAAAAGCAACTTTAACCGCATGAGTTACAAAGCACTGTATATTCTTACCAACCAGACAACCCTCATCAATAATTTTCATTGGTTAGAGCAGAAACGCATGGTTTATTTTATCAGCTTAACTTCAATAAATCTTTGCTTAATATAAATACTAGCGCATCTCTTGGCCCCGGCGCATCCCTGAAAATGCTTGCCTTTTTTGCCTTACCAAAATGTAGATGGGTTACCCGGCTGGCCGGCTTTCCGACTCAACCGTGAGAAATTAAAATTATTATTAAGCGGTTAAACCAGAATTCTCTAATTTTGCGCAACCAAAACCAAAAGAGCTACCTGGTGGAACAACAGCTAACAACCGTAGAAACAGCCAAAAAATTAGGGCTACTTCCCGAAGAATTCGAAAAAATCAAAAATATTCTGGGCCGCACACCCAACTTTACCGAGCTGAGTATTTTCTCGGTTATGTGGTCGGAGCACTGCTCTTACAAAAATTCCATTGTGTGGCTGAAAACCTTGCCTAAGAAATCGAGCCGTATGCTGGCCGAGGCCGGCGAAGAAAATGCCGGCCTGGTAGATATTGGTGATGGTTTGGCTTGCAGCTTTAAAATTGAATCGCATAACCACCCGTCGGCCATTGAGCCTTACCAGGGTGCGGCCACCGGCGTGGGTGGTATTAACCGCGATATATTTACCATGGGTGCCCGCCCGATTGCGCAGTTAAATTCATTGCGTTTTGGCAACCCCAACAGCGAAAAAACCAAGCGTTTATTAAGAGGCGTGGTTAAAGGCATCGGCGATTACGGCAATGCCTTTGGTATACCAACTGTAGGCGGCGAATTATATTTTGATGAATGCTACAACGTAAATCCGCTGGTAAATGCGTTCTCGGCGGGTATTGTAGAAGTAGGCAAAACTGCTTCTGCTATTGCCGAAGGCGTAGGTAACCCGGTATTTATTGTGGGTTCGGCTACGGGCAAAGACGGTATTCACGGGGCAACCTTTGCTTCCGAAGATATTACCGCTGCTTCCGCCGAAAAACTGCCCTCGGTACAGGTAGGCGATCCTTTTCAGGAAAAATTATTATTAGAAGCTACCTTAGAAGTATTAGAATCAGGTTGCGTAGTGGGCATGCAGGATATGGGCGCGGCCGGTATAACCTGTTCCACTTCCGAAATGAGCGCCAAAGGCGAAAGCGGCATGGAAGTATGGCTTGATAAAGTACCTACCCGTCAGGCCAACATGGTACCTTTCGAAATTTTATTATCGGAAAGCCAGGAGCGCATGCTGATTGTGGTAAAGAAAGGCGAAGAAGATAAAATATTAAAGATTTGCGACAAATGGGATTTGTACTGCGCCCAGATTGGAGTAGTTACGGATACCAAGCGTTTAAAATATTATATGCACGGCGAGTTGGTAGCCGATGTACCTGCCGAGGATTTAGTATTGGGAGGCGGCGCACCAGTTTACCACCGTGAGTACCGCGAACCAGCATATTTTAAAGAAGCCCAAAAATTTAACATCGAACAGGTAGCCGAACCGCAAGGTTTAGCCGAATACCACCAGATCGCCGAATTTTTAGCCAGCCATCCCAATATTTGTTCGCGCCGTTGGGTGTATCATCAATACGACTCGATGGTAGGAACGGCCACCATGACCACCAACTGCCCCAGCGATGCCGCCGTGGTTAAAGTTAAAGGCTCCGATAAAGCCATTTCGATTACCGTAGATTGCAATAGCCGCTACGTAAACGCCAACCCCGAAGAAGGCTGCGCCATTGCGGTAGCCGAAGCGGCCCGGAATATTGTTTGCTCCGGCGGCGAACCGGTAGCTATTACCAACTGTTTAAACTTTGGTAACCCGTACGTGCCGGAAGTGTACTGGCAATTTGTAGGCGCTATTAAAGGCATGAAAAAAGCCTGCGAAAAATTTGAGACACCGGTAACCGGGGGCAACGTGAGTTTCTATAACCAGTCTTCCGATGAAGGTCCGGTATTCCCGACCCCAACCATTGGTATGTTGGGCATATTAGAGAACAAAGAACTGGCTACTACCCTGGCCTTCCAAAACGCCGGCGATTTAATATATTTGGTGGGTGCGGCTCAAAACGATATTAATTCATCAGAATATCTTTATTCTTACCACAGTGTAAAATTATCGCCGGCACCGGCCTTTGATTTAGAAACCGAGTACCAGGTACAAGCCGCTACTAAAAAACTGATCCGGGAAAAGCTGGTGCAATCGGTACATGATGTAGCCGACGGTGGTTTGTACATTACGTTGCTCGAATCGGCTATGCCCAATGATTTAGGCTTTGAAATTACGACCGATGCCGCGTTCCGGAAAGATGCATATTTATTTGGCGAGAGCCAGAGCCGCATTGTGGTTTCAGTTGCGCCCGATAAAAAAGAAGCTTTTGAAGCGGCTTTAAACAGCCAACAAACCACTTTTACGCACTTGGGTACAGTAACTACCGGCAACTGCCAGATTGATGGCGAAGCGTTCCCGGCGACTGCAAAAATTAAGTTTCTGTACGACACTGCGTTAGAGAAAATCATGAATTAATTTCAAAAAAAATTAATTTTAGATTTTGAAAAAGAAAAGTTCGCCGTATATTTGTGCCACCAAACGATAAGCGAATGGAAAATTGTCCGATGGTGTAACTGGCAACACGTCTGATTTTGGTTCAGAAGAGTCCAGGTTCGAAACCTGGTCGGACAACT